>CAJWUS010000047.1 GCA_913047525.1 uncultured Flavobacteriales bacterium
ATTACGATTATTTGAAATTTAAAATAAATGGTGCAAAAATAGCAGAATGGTCAGGCAATAAGCCATGGACTTTGGTTACTTATCCGGTAGGGGTAGGGCTAAATATTTTCAAATGGGAGTATGAAAAAGATGGAAATTGGTCAAGCGGACAGGATTGCGCTTGGATTGATTATATCGTTTTTCCGCCAATTGATTTGAATACTTTGTTGGTTGCTGAAAATTATGCAGATATAAAATTATTTCCAAATCCTACAATGGGAATATTTACTATCACTTTTAATAATAATCAAAACCACCAAATTAATATCTTGAATGTAAATGGGAAAGTGATAAAATCTGCTAAAGATATCAGTGCTAATGAATGGAATTTTGATATTTCTGAATTTAGTTCTGGAACTTATTTGATAAAAGTATTACCAGAAAATATTACTTACCAAATAATCAAACAATAGTGGCAAAAGCCATAGGAATTGATTACGGAAAAAAGAGAGTCGGAATTGCAATTTCCGACTCTTTACAAATAATTGCATCTGCATTTTGCACAATAAATACTCCTGATATTTTTATTTTTTTAGATGATCTATTAAAGAAAGAGGAAATAGATTGTTTCGTGGTGGGGGAGCCAAAAAACCTTGATGGAACCCCAACCGATAGCACAGCAATAACCGAAAAGTTTGTAGAGAAATTAGCTAAAAAACACCCTCAAACTTCTATTAAAAGAATAGACGAACGCTTTACTTCAAAAATTGCTAAACAAAGCATATTAGATGCCGGAATAAAAAAAATGAAAAGAAGGGATAAATTCCTTGTTGATAAAGTGAGTTCTGCTATTATTTTACAGAGCTATTTGGATACAAAATAGAATACAATTTTCATCCTGAACTCATGTGAAGGATCTCTCTTTTCCTTTTTGTAATTACGAATGAAGAAGCAATCTAAAAGAGATAGCCACTTCATTAGTTGCATAGTTTTTGATTTACTTTCAGTTTCCGGTAAATGGTGTCCTGAAAATTCCAACTGCAAGTTCTGTCTAAATGAGTAGAAATACTACAAGAATTGTTATGCATATTGCAATCATATGCTTTTATTTTACTTACTTTCCTGATAGTAAGCTCACAGATGAGCCCTATGTTTAGCAATAGGATACCCATTACTACAAAATCTAAGATTGTCCATGAAACTTCATCTGTGAGTTACTACTACTATTAAAATATTTTTTTGACTTTTATTTTTCATGATTATAATGATTTTGCTAAGGTAGCTACATTTTGTTCAAAAATCTGCTATGACATATTATTCTAAAGACTATTGTCTATCTACTGACTTCTGTCTTTTTACCTCAAATCAATTACCTCAACATCTGGATAGTTGGTAGTATTAAAGTAAAAAGGAGGGAGTTCTTGATTGGTTTTAAAACTTTTAATATTGTAGGTGTAAATTCCTCCATTTTTATCGTAAAGTGCTAAAATACTTATTTGGCTTTTTAGTGCGTTTATCGTTAATCGTATTTTCATAATTGGGCCACTTTCCTTTGGAAAAAGGTCAATGATATGCATTCGCGCTCCATTAACTGATTTTACCTCTACATAAGCGCTTCTATAGTCTTCATCATAAACGGTAAAAAGTTTGTTGGGGCTTATGTCATCTTCATCTTCCAAGTCATAATCCATAATTTGCACCTCATTCATTCCTTTCAAATAAATCCAATGCGTAGTGCCGTTATTTATTATGAGTTGCTGAGGCATATCAATCCTAAAGTTTTCACCTTTCAAATCTAATTTTCCTCTACTTTTCTCATTTATTCCAGCGCTTTTGTTAGTGAAAATGTGGTCAAATTCTATACTAATAGAACTATATATTTTTGTGGTTTCACTTAATTTTGCTAATATATCAGTAGCTAATTTATCTTGCCCTATTGCATTAGTTAAGATTATACAAATACTTAAAAATGAAGTAATTATCTTTCTCATCTTAATTGTATAATGTATTTAGTAATTCCTCCAAAGCCATTTCATCACGAACCAATACTTGCCTTGCTTTACTTCCTTCAAAAGGACCAACAATTCCGGCTGATTCCAGTTCATCTATTATTCTTCCTGCTCGGTTGTATCCAAGTTTTAATCTTCTTTGTATCATAGAGGTGGAGCCCTGTTGGTGCTTTACAACTACTCTTGCCGCATCATCAAACAAGGCATCTCTTTCATCTAAATTAATATCGCCATTAGCTGTTTTTGATTCTCCAACAAATTCTGGAAGCATATGCACCTCAGGGTAAGCCCTTTGCGCACCAATATAATCACAAATAGCATCTACTTCAGGAGTGTCAATAAAAGCGCATTGCAAACGTGATAAATCACTGCCAGTTGAAATTAGCATATCGCCCATTCCTATTAATTGTTCGGCTCCTTTACTATCCATGATTGTTCTGGAATCAGTGGATGAGGTTACCCTAAAAGCAACCCTTGCTGGGAAGTTGGCTTTTATAAGTCCTGTAATTACATTTACAGATGGTCTTTGTGTAGCTACAATCAAATGAATACCAATAGCACGAGCCAATTGTGCAAGGCGGGCAATAGGGGTTTCAATTTCTTTTCCTGCTGTCATTATTAAATCAGAAAACTCATCAATAATCAAAACTATGTATGGTAAAAATCTATGTCCATCATTTGGATTTAGCTTTCGTGCGATAAACTTTTTATTGTATTCCACAATATTTCTACAATGTGCTTGCTTGCACAAGTCGTATCTTTCATCCATCTCAATGCAAAGGGAATTTATGGTATTCACCACCTTTTTGGTATCGGTAATTATTGCATCTTCCGAATCAGGAAGTTTTGCCAAATAATGTCTTTCAATTTTATTAAAAAGTGATAGTTCTACTTTCTTTGGGTCAACCAATACAAACTTAATTTGTGATGGGTGCTTTATATACAATAAGGATGCCAAGACTACATTCAGTCCAACTGATTTCCCTTGCCCAGTTGCACCCGCCATAAGCAGGTGAGGCATTTTTGCTAAATCCACTACATAGGTTTCGTTAGATATGGTTTTCCCAAAAGCAATTGGTAATTCCATTTTACTATTCTGAAACTTTTCAGAGGATAGCACATCAAACATGGAGACTATATTCTTGTTTTTATTAGGCACTTCAATACCAATGGTTCCTCTTCCAGGAATTGGGGCTATAATTCTAATTCCTTCTGCTGCCAAGCTAAGGGCTATATCATCTTCTAGGTTTTTAATTTTCGAAATTCTAATTCCTGCTTCTGGCACAATTTCATAAAGAGTGATAGTTGGCCCAATGGTGGCTTTTATAGAGTCAATGCCTATGCTATAATTTCCAAGCGTTTCCACAATTCTTCCCTTATTTGCTTCCAACTCCTCTTTGTCTATTTTTATTTCACTTTCTCCATAGTCTTTCAGTAAACCAATTTCCGGCATCTTATATTCAGATAGTTCCAAAGTAGGATCGTAATCTCCCAATTCTTTCAATTTATCTTTTATTTCTTTCTCTGATAGGGTTTCTTCTTTTTCACACTCGGCTACTTCAATATCCAAATCATCAGTTTTCTTTTCTGGTTTTTTCTCAGTAATTAAGTCGGCTTCACTTGGGGTTTCTATCTCTTCCACAACTTTTACTTTTGGTGGAGTATCAATAATATTTTCCTCCTTTTTTTCTACTTTTTTTTCTTGCGCTTTTGGGGTTGGTTTTAGTTTTGAAAGAAAATCTTTCACAAATGTGAGATTTATTTTAATTGCTGGAAACCAAATTACAATAAGTGCAACAAAAAGTAATAACTTTGTACCTATTGCTCCTAACATTGCATTGAGCCATTCGTTACAAAAATGACCAACACTGCCACCTAAAATCGGATATTCTTCCTTTATAAAGAAATGCCCAAAAAATAATGAGAGCCAAATCATTGCTGTTAGCCCATGCTTTATTGATTTTCTAACAGGAAGTGTATTAATTTTTATCAGTTTTAATCCAATAATAAAAAGTAAGCAAACTACTATGAATGAAGAAATTCCAAATCCTTGAGAAATAAACCAATGAGAGATTAGGGCTCCTAAGTTTCCTAAACTGTTCTCCGCCAAAGCTTCAGAAGCAGTTATTATTTCACAAAGATTTTTTCCAGAAACGATACTATAATCTGCTTTCCAAGTAAAAAGAAAGGAAATAAAAGCAATTAGGAGATAAGCAGTAGCCAATAAAAAGAGGTACCCCACTTTTTTATGATTCTTTTCGTTTTTAAAAGGGGCAGTAATTTTAGAGAATCTGAAACTGCTTTTCTTTTTTGATTTTTTCAATCGTACATTCATAGAACTTCAAAAATACAAATACTAAGATGTATTGTACTGATAATACAACTATTATATGAGCAATAAATTGTTAATAATTATACCTTAATATCCTATTATGAATTTTAGTAAAAAGCAGAATTAAAAAATTAAATTTGCAAACAGAAATGATTCATCTGAAAATAAATAATGAAACGGCTTTTTTATCAATGGTAATTGTCGGAATAGTAAAGGATTTTGGTGGTGTGCCAACACTTTCCAAATGCATTGACCCTAAATCAAGAGCACATATATTGACAGGAACTTATCCTATTGAAGAAGATATTAGAAGAGAGATGGATGCATTTATTGCTGTTTTTGAAAAGTATGGTATTAAAGTATATAGACCAAAAAATATCAAAGGATTGAATCAGATTTTCATGCGTGATATTACTTTTGTGGTAGATGATAAATTGGTAATTTCAAATACTATTGAAGAGAGAAAAAAAGAAATTAATGCTGTGGCTGATGTGTTGTGTCAAATTCCTGAAAAGGATATTATAAAAATGCCACTGATTGCAAGGGTTGAAGGTGGTGATGTAATGCCATGGAATGACTATGTATTTGTTGGGTATTCTGAAAAAAAAGATTTTGAAAAATATACAGTTGCCAGAACCAACAAAGCAGGAGTTGAATTTTTAACTGAAACTTTTCCTACTAAAAAAGTAAAAGGTTTCGAACTCAATAAATCGGATGATGACCCAAGAGAAAATGCCTTGCACTTGGACTGTTGTTTTCAGCCGATAGGAAAAAATATGGCTATTATGTACAAGGATGGTTTTAAGCATTCAGCAGATGTTGAGTTTTTAGTGAATTATTTTGGTAATGAAAACATAATTAAAGTAAGCAAAGAAGAAATGTACAATATGAACTGTAATGTATTTTCAATTTCAGAAAGCGTTATTATTTCAGAAAAAGGATTTACAAGGTTAAATACAGAGCTAAGGAAAAGAGGATTTACAGTAGAGGAAGTTCCTTATGCTGAAATAGCAAAAATGGAAGGGCTTTTAAGATGTTCAACAATGCCGTTAATTAGAGGTTAGATTTGAGATAATAGATATTAGATAGATGAAACAGATTACAAATACAATAATGATGATAAAGCCAGTGGGTTTTAGGTACAATGAACAAACGGCTGTCAATAATTATTACCAAAAGGTATTGGCTAATTTAACTGCTGAGCAAACGCAAGAAAATGCCTTAAGTGAGTTCAATGCATTTGTAGATAAATTAAGAAATGCAGGAGTAAATGTTGTAGTGGTTGAGGATACAGAATATCCTGATACCCCTGATTCAATATTTCCTAACAATTGGGTTTCTTTTCATGAAAATGGAATTGTAGGGCTTTACCCTATGTATGCAGAAAACAGAAGGGATGAAAGACGAGAAGATATTTTTGATACTTTGGTGGATGAGCATGGTTTTTCTATTGAAGAAATAAAAGATTTTACAGAATCTGAGGAACATGATAAATTTTTGGAAGGAACAGGAAGTGTGGTGCTAGATAGAGAGAATAAGATTTGTTATGCGGCTATTTCTATCCGTACGGATGAGATTGCTGTGATGCAATTCTGTGGGGAGTTTGGTTACCGACCAGTTTGCTTTACCGCCAACCAGGATGTTGATGGGGAGCGTATGGCAATTTACCATACTAATGTTATGATGTGTGTAGCGGATACTTTTGCGGTTATCTGCTTGGATACCATTGATGATGAGATGGAAAGAAAAAATGTAGCAGAAAACTTGAAAGAAACAGCAAAGGAAATTATTGAAATAACAGAAGAACAGAACCAAAGGTTTGCAGGAAATATGTTGCAAGTAATGGGCGATAAACCTTACCTTGTGATGTCCAACTCGGCTTATAGTAGTTTAACGGATGAACAAAAAACGGTTATTGAAAAACATTGTTCTATTTTATACAGTTCACTAGATACTATTGAAGCCTGTGGTGGAGGAAGTGCAAGATGTATGATGGCAGAAATATTTTTACCAAAACAAAAATAATGATAGAAGAAATTTTAAAACTGGAAATAGAAAAATGTTTAGCGGAATCGTACTTGGCAACTGACCAGAGTATTCAATTTCAAAAAACCAGAAAGGATTTTGAGGGAGATATTACCTTGGTCGTATTTCCATTGTTGAGGGTTTCCAAAAAGGGGCCAGAACAAACTGCTGATGAGATAGGGAGTTATTTAAAAGAAAACGTTGCTGAGGTTATAAATTTCAATGTGGTAAAAGGTTTCTTAAATCTTGAGATTGCTAAAAGATTCTGGTTTAATCAGTTTTTTAATATTTACAATATTGCTGATTATGGTTTGGCAATAATTGATGATAATGCTCCTACTTATTTAGTGGAGTACTCATCACCTAATACCAATAAACCAATTCACTTGGGGCATTTACGAAATAATTTTTTGGGCTATTCTGTTGCTGAGATAATAAAGGCAAGTGGTAAGAACGTAAAGAAAGTACAGGTTATTAATGACAGAGGAATACATATTTGTAAATCTATGGTGGCTTGGCTGGAATTTGGAAATAATGAAACACCTGAATCTTCTGGAAAGAAAGGGGATCATTTGGTTGGAAAATATTATATAGAATTTGATAAGCACTACAAAAAAGAGATTGCCGATTTGGTTGATTCTGGAATAGAAATAAAGCAAGCTGAAAAAGAAGCTCCTATCCTGATAAAAGCAAAAGAGATGCTCTTAAAGTGGGAAGCAAAAGATGTTGAAGTAAGAGCACTCTGGAAAAAAATGAACAAATGGGTATTTGATGGGTTTGCTACTACTTATAAAAGATTAGGTGTAAACTTTGATAAAAATTATTATGAAAGTGATACTTATCTTTTAGGGAAAAAAGTTGTTAAAATTGGTCTTGAAAAAGAAGTTTTTTATAAAAAAGAAGACGGTTCGGTATGGATAGATTTATCAGATGAAGGATTAGATGAGAAAATTATTTTGCGTTCGGATGGTACCGCTGTTTATATGACACAAGATATTGGTACAGCTATACAAAGATATGAGGATTTTGGTTTTTCTCATATGGCATATATAGTTGCTAATGAGCAAGATTATCATTTTAAGGTATTGTTCTTAATATTAGATAAGTTGGGATATGAGTGGGCAAAAACCTGTTATCACTTATCCTATGGGATGGTAGATTTACCTTCTGGAAGAATGAAATCTCGTGAAGGGACTGTAGTAGATGCAGATGATTTTATACAAGAAATGGTTGATACAGCCAAAAGCATAGCAAAGGAATTAGGAAAATTAGAGGGAACGACAGAGAAAGAGGCAAATGATTTGTATGAAATTATTGGCTTAGGAGCATTAAAATATTTTTTACTTAAAGTTGATCCTAAAAAACGTATGCTTTTTGACCCTAAAGAATCCATAGATTTTAATGGAAATACAGGACCATTTATCCAATACGCTTACGCTAGAATTCAATCTTTAAAAAGAAAGCATAAGGCTAAGGTGACAATACCAAAATCAGTTGATATAACAGATAAAGAACAAGAAATTATAAAGTTGTTAATGGAATTTCCATCCACTATACAAGAAGCAGCAGCTAATTATAGCCCTGCACTTGTTGCCAATTATGTTTATGACTTGGTGAAGGAGTACAATACTTACTACCAAAGCACTTCTATACTTACAGCTGAGAGTAATGATCTAATTAATTTTCGATTAGGACTATCAGTTAAGGTTGGGGACGTAATAAAAGTAGCTATGGGATTGTTAGGAGTTGGTGTCCCTGATAGGATGTGAGGAAAGTGATTATTTTAAGATCTAATTTTTAATGTTTTTTTCATACAATTTTATCCAATGAGAAACTTACTTTATTTGTTTTGTCTAATTCTTTCATCTTGTTTATCAGATGATAATTTAATTTTAGTTAAGAATTCTGGTACTGCACAAGGAAGTTTTTATCACATCCAGTATTTATCAGATGGTGGTGTGAATTACAAATCTCAGACAGATAGTATTTTCAGAGAAATAGATAGTTCTCTCTCTATTTACAAGGAATATTCACTTATTAGCAAGTTGAATAATGGGCAGAATTTGAAAACCGATTTACTTTTTAATGAGGTGTTTTTAGCGGCAGAAAAAGTGTACTTAGAGAGTGAAGGACATTTTGATTGTTCGATTTCTCCACTTGTGAAAGCCTGGGGTTTTTATAAAGATACATTGGGCGATTCCATTGTTATTGATTCAGTAAAGTTTCGTAATATTTTACCTTTTATTGGCTTTGATAAAATTAAGTTGATAAAAGATTCTCTAATTCTACCAAAAGGGATGAGGTTGGACTTCAATGCCATTGCTCAAGGATATACAGTAGATGTGATAGCACAATTTTTGCAAGAAAAAGGGAATAGTAATTATTTGATTGAAGTAGGTGGCGAGCTTTTGGCGAAAGGTAAAAATGCAGACGGAAACACTTGGAGAGTGGGGGTGGATAAGCCATCAGAAAATATAGATAAAAATGAACGTTTTCAGTTTATCTTGAATTTAGAGAATAAGGCATTAGCAACTTCTGGGAATTACCGTAGATTTTATGAAAAGGATGGGTTTAAATATGCACACACAATCAATCCTTTTAGCGGATTTCCAGCACAAAATAAGTTGCTGAGTGTTACGGTTATTCATGAAAGTTGCATGTTGGCTGATGCTTATGCTACTGCATTTATGGTAATGGGCACAAAGAAAAGTAAGCGATTTGTAAAATCTCATCCTGAAGTTGAAACCTACCTTGTTTACACTAATAAAAATGGAGAGTGGAATACTTTTATTAGTCCAGGAATGAAAAATAGGATTATAAATTAATCTTCCGATTTGCAAGCCTCATCAGGCATTGCTCCACAAAGACCACATGGCTCTCCTTCTTTGTTTGTTATTGGGTTTTGACTTGCACAAGTTCCAGCAAATTTTCCATTT
>CAJWUS010000048.1 GCA_913047525.1 uncultured Flavobacteriales bacterium
TTTTCATTCTGCAAAAGTATTTAAAATCCTTTGTAAAATGCTTTAATGTTCTAATTTTGCACACCAAATAAAATAAACAATGAGTGTATTAGTAAATAAAGATTCAAAAGTTATCATTCAAGGATTTACAGGAGGTGAGGGAACTTTCCATGCTGAGCAAATGATTGACTATGGAACTAATGTAGTAGGTGGAGTAACTCCAGGAAAAGGAGGGCAAACTCATTTAGGAAAGCCAGTTTTTAATACTATTGAGGATGCGGTAAAGGAAGTTGATGCCAATATCACTCTTATTTTTGTGCCACCAGCATTTGCAGCTGATGCAGTGATGGAAGCAGCCCAAGCCGGCATTAAAGTTATCATATGTATTACAGAAGGTATTCCTACAAAAGATATGATAATGGTGAAAGAATACTTATCAGATAAAGATAGTATTTTGGTAGGACCAAATTGCCCAGGAGTAATTACGCCAGAGGAAGCAAAATGTGGCATTATGCCAGGATTTGTTTTCAAAAAAGGAAGAATAGGTGTAGTCTCAAAATCAGGGACTTTAACTTATGAAGCAGCTGACCAAGTAGTAAAAGCAGGATTGGGTGTTTCCACTGCAATAGGAGTAGGAGGTGACCCTATAATAGGCACAACCATATTAGATGCTGTAAAACTATTTATGAATGATGATCAAACTGATGGCATTGTAATGATTGGAGAAATTGGTGGACAATTAGAAGTGGATGCTGCTAAGTGGATTCAGAAAAATGGAACAAAACCAGTTGTTGGCTTTATTGCTGGGCAAACTGCACCTAAAGGCAGAACAATGGGACATGCAGGCGCAATTGTTGGTGGAAAAGACGATACAGCAGAAGCTAAAATGAGAATCTTAAGCCAGTGTGGTGTGCATGTAGTAGAATCTCCAGCTAATATTGGCGCTAAAATAGCGGAGCTTGTTGGAGTAAGCGTTTAAAAGTGGATTAAAAATATTTTTTTAGTTTACTTAAGTCTTTTTGTTCTAATAATAGGTAATAACCTTAATAGTTTTACTTTTTTAAAATAAAAACTAGAGTTGCTAACAATAAATATTAGCATTAACAAATGACAAATCAACAAATTTTCATAATAATTGGAAGAGGTAATCGTCCCATACTTATTGATGTAACTTACAAAAAAAATAAGAAGGGGAAAAGGGTGGTTGTATTCTCGCATGGTTTTAAGGGCTTCAAAGATTGGGGGGCATTTAACCAAATTGCAGAAACATTTGCTGAAAACAATTTTGTATTTGTAAAATTTAATTTTTCGCATAATGGAACAACTAGTTCTGATCCTATTGAGTTTGTAGATTTGAAGGCATTTGGAAATAACAATTTCTGCAAGGAATTAGATGATTTGGGCTTTGTTCTGGATTGGGTAGAGGAGAACTTTAACCCCAAAGAAATCTCTCTTTTTGGCCATAGCAGGGGAGGAGGGATTTCCATGCTGAAAACAGCAGAGGAAAATAGAATCAGTAAAGTGGTTAGCTGGGCTTCTCCATCCGATTTTACAAATAAAATGCCAAAGGAAAGAATAGCTCTTTGGGAAGAAAAAGGGGTGGCTTTTGTATACAATGGACGTACTAAACAGAACATGCCAATGTACTTTCAATTTTATGAAAACTGCATTGCAAATAAAGACCGAATTGATATTAAAAAAGCAGTAGAAGGTATAAAAATCCCACAGCTTATTATTCATGGTAGTGAGGATCCAACAGTAAAATTGAGAGAAGCAAAAAATCTACAAAAATGGAATCCTGATTCTCAATTGCACATTATTAAAGGAGCTGACCATGTTTTAGGCGCTTTCCACCCTTATGATTTAGAGAAATATCCTCCCACTCTGCAAGAGGCAATTGATGTTACTATTGACTTTTTAAAAAAGTAAACGAGCAGAAGGTGTTTCCGTTTGATTTGCAAAATCCTTATCTAAATATTTGTAATATCCGGCAATGGCTATCATAGCTGCATTATCAGTGCAGTATTCAAACTTTGGAATAAATAGCTTATAATTTTCTTTTCTAGCCAATACTTTTAACTGATTTCTTAAATAAGAATTTGCTGATACGCCACCTGCAATTGCAATTTGTGTAATCCCTGTTTGTTTTATGGCTTTTGTTAATTTATCAATTAGAATTATAACTATGGCATGCTGAATAGAAGCACATAAATCTTCTTTATTTTCTGCTATGAAATTCGGGTTTTCCTTTATTTCGGCTTGTGTGGTATAAAGTATGGATGTTTTCAGACCGCTAAAGCTAAAATCCAAATCTTTTATTTTTGGCTTACCGAAAGTAAAAGCGTGGATATTACCACCCTTTGCATATTTATCGATTAGCGGTCCGCCTGGGTAGGGAAATCCTAATATTTTTGCAGATTTATCGAACGCCTCACCAGCAGCATCATCTAATGTGGTGCCAATTACCTGCATCTTTGATGGGCTATCAATCTTTACTATTTGTGTATGTCCACCAGAAACCGTTAAGCATAAAAAAGGAAAGCTAGGTATCTGTTTCCCTTTATCAATAAAATGAGCTAAAATATGCGCCTGCATATGATTTACAGCAATAAATGGAATATCCATCCCCATTGCAAAGGATTTTGCAAAAGAGCTACCTACCAAAAGGGAACCCAAAAGCCCTGGACCTTTTGTAAAAGCAATGGCATCAATATCTTGTTTTCTGATTTTGGCTCTTTTTATGGCAGTATCCACCACTGGAATAATATTTTGCTGATGTGCACGAGAGGCCAATTCAGGAACAACCCCACCATATTGCTGATGTATTTCTTGATTAGCTACCACATTCGATAATGTTTTTTTATCTTCTAAAATTGCAGCAGCAGTATCATCACAAGAGGATTCAATTGCTAGAATAATTGTTTTTTTACTCATCTAACTTTTTGAAGGAATGCCCCATCTTATCTCTTTTGGTTTTCAGATAAAACTCATTATGCTCATTCGACTTAATTTCCAATGGTATATTTTCTACAATCTCAATTCCATAGCCCATAAGTCCAACCCTTTTTTTAGGATTATTGGAGAGTAATCTTATTTTTGAAACGCCAATATATCTTAAAATTTGGGCGCCAATTCCATAATCTCTATCATCTGCATTAAAGCCAAGTTCAAGGTTTGCTTCCACTGTGTCTTTGCCTTTTTCTTGCAATTCGTATGCTTTTAGTTTGTTGAGTAGGCCAATTCCTCTTCCTTCCTGATTCATATATACCAAAACACCTCTTTCTTTCTCTTCAATTTGCGAAAGAGAAGCTTGTAATTGAGGACCACAATCACATCTGCAGGAACTAAAAATATCTCCTGTCATACAAGAAGAATGCACCCTTACCAAAATGGGTTCATCTTTATCCCACTCTCCTTTTATAAGAACAAGGTGCAGTTGTCCATTGGTTATTTGCTTAAAGGCCTTCATATTAAAATTACCAAAATTGGTAGGCAAATGCACAGACGCCTCTTCAATAATTAAGGTTTCATTCTGGATTCGATATTCAATTAAATCTTTGATTGTAATAAATTTTAAATCAAACTTTTTAGCAATTTCAAAAAGTTCAGGGGTTCTTGCCATTGAACCATCTTCATTCAGAATTTCTACAATTACACCAGCCGATTGCAAACCAGCAAGACGAGCTAAATCAATAGCGGCTTCTGTATGTCCAGCACGTCTTAATACCCCTCCTTCTCTGGCTTTTAAGGGAAAAATATGTCCAGGTCTTCCCAATTCCTCTTTTCTGGTATTTGTGGTTACTAATGCTTTTATGGTTTTTGCTCTGTCAGACGCCGAAATTCCTGTTGTACAACCATGCCCAATTAAATCAACTGAAATGGTAAAGGGTGTTTCGTAGGCAGCAGTATTTTTTCCAATCATTAAATCAAGTCCTAATTGCTCGCATCTATCTTCAATTAAAGGGACACAAATAAGCCCTTTACCATGAGTTGCCATAAAATTTACCATCTCAGGAGTTACCATTTCGGCAGCAGCTACAAAGTCCCCCTCATTTTCTCTGTTTTCATCATCTACTACAATAATGATTTTACCTTTTTTTATATCCTCAATTGCTTGTTTTATGGTATTAAATTTCATCCTGTTTTCTTTTTGTTGGTTCCCAAACTCCTTTTTTGTTTTCGGTTAGATAATCAATCATTCCAATCAGTAGTGCCAGGTTCATGGAGTAAAAATGTGTAATAAAACGCAAAATTATAATATGTATTCCGATTTTCCTTAATAAGAGGTCAATAAATGGAAGAATAAATAATATAAGTTGTGCAAAGAAAGTGGTTTTATAAAAAATACTATCTAAGATTAAGGAATAATTTGCCAGAAAAATAAGAAGTAATAGTATAGGACCGAACCATCTTATAGCCTTATGAGATATAAAAATGAATCCTAATTTGGTGAAAGGTTTTAGCAGTAATTTTCTAAAATGAAAAAGATTGATAAAATTACCCATGGAGATTCTTTTTTTTCTTCTAAACTCTTCTGAAAGTTGATTAGAAACATCTTCATAAACAATGGCCTGCAAATCATTTATTGCGCCATATCCGTTTTGTAAAATATTCATGCAAACATAAAAGTCATCTACTAAAAAGTTCTCAGGAATTGGAGTAAATAAAGATTTTCGGATAGCAAAGCAACCGCCAAACGGTCCCATAAGCATCCCCCATAATTTACTCTCCGCATGTTTGAATCTTACTTCCCAGCTAATGTAGGTTTTTTCTTGGAATGAAATTCCACTTTTCTTTATTCCAACATTTACCATATTGGTATCTACAAGTCCAATATCAAGATTTTTAAAGTGTCGAACAAGAGATGAAATGGTATTGTTACTAAAAATTATATTGGCATCAGTAAGAATAAGGATTTCGTTTTTAGCTTGCTTTACCAGTTTGTTTACTACGCCTGACTTTCCTGTTCTTTCCTCAAAAATTATTGTATTGATAAAAGGAAATCCCACTTCTAGATCTTTGATGATTTGATTTGTATTGTCGTTTGAACAATCCGAGCCAATAATAATTTCCATTTTGCTGTTCGGAAAATTACTGTTTATTATACTCATTACTTTTTCTTTTATCACGGCTTGTTCATTATAAGCTGCAATGAGTATGGATACAGAAGGCATTATCTCTATTTCATTATAGAGATTGGAATTTAGTTTTTTGTTTTTACTAAATAAAATAATAGCAACAGGAAACAGAAAACAGGTGTAAGTCAATAGAAAAAAGCAAATCCAAAACAGATATGTCATGAGTTTTGGATTTTGTTTAAGAAAGCGGATAAATTGAGTCCTATTGTTTCTGAGCTGTAATTTTCTTGAATATTTAGCTTGGCATTTTCGCCAATTTTTTTGCTTTCCAAAGGATTGTTAAAACACCAAAATATCTGATTTGTAAACTGCTCAGCAGTATCAGCAATTAAAATATCTTTTTTATTTTGATAATTAATTCCAGACGCACCAATAGTTGTGCTAATGATGGTTTTTCCAAGTGCCATTGCTTCCAGAATTTTAATTCTGATACCACTTCCGATCCAAAGTGGTACAATCATCAAATTATATTTTTTCATGAATGCTTTTGCATTTTCTACTTCTCCATCAATCATTATATTTTCACCGCTTAAATCATTAAAATAATCTGGCATGCCTCTACCAGCTAAGTGTAAAATGACTTCTTTTTTTTGCTGATTTATAAGAGGAAATACTTTATTTAAAAACCAATTTACTCCATCAATATTTGCTCTCCAATCCATAGATCCAATGTGAAAAATAGTATTTTTTTCTGTGGAAACTATTTCATAATTTTTTGTATCAATGGCAAATGGTATAGTGCTAATGTTCTTTGCGCTTTGTTTCTTCATCCAATTCTCATCCAATACACTAATACAAATTATCCCATCCATTTTTAAGGCTATGGCTTTTTCGTAATTAGATAGTTTTTTTTGCAACAAATTCAGATAGCATTTCTTTAGTAGATTATTTGTTTGTTTTGCCAATCCTTTCCAGATATCAGATTCTATATTATGTGCTCTTAGCACAATTTTAGCATTTGAATTCTTTGAAATCATTTCAAAATAGGGACATACATATAACCCTTCTAAAAGGACAATATCAAAACTATTTTCTTTTATGAGTTCTTTTAATCTTTTAGCAAAACTATTGGAGTAAAAACGATTGGTATTGTAGGAACTTTTAGAAAATAAATTTTGGAAAGCAGGAAGTATTTTCACATTAGTATCAATAAAAATATGCTCAAAATCAGTATTGCTTAAGTATTGAGAAGGAATATCCTTGGCATCATGTTTTGGCGTGCTAATTGCCATTACCTTTAACTTATGGCCTTTGTTTATTAATGCATCTGAAATATGATTTACAGCCAAAGCATAGCCGTCTTTTTTAGGAAAGGGCGGTTTGCTACATATTTGTAAAATATTCATTGCTTAATAAACAGTTTGCTTATTGGATTAGTATATCTACCAATATTAGACAGTGTTATATTTCTACTTGTTTTATAAATAAGAAATATTGCTATTGGTAGAAAAACAAAATTTGCGAGCCACATTCCTTCTGATGGTGTAAGTGTTGACTCTTTGGCAGCTTTCTCCCCAGTAATATTTATAACATGATAAAAGACAAAAAAGAAAACCGAAACCATTACTGGCATGCCAAATCCTCCTTTACGAATAATGGTTCCAAGAGGTGCACCAATCAAAAATAAAATAATACAAGCAATAGCCAATGCTATTTTTCTATGCCATTCAATTTTGTGTTTTCTTATTATATAATTCCTGTATTCTATGTCATCTTTATTGGAACTTACAATTGATTTTATGGCTCTTAGTTTATTAAGAGTGTAATCGTATATTTTCGCATTTTGAAGATTTTTAGAAGTAGATTTTGTTGCAGTAAATTCAGTATTAGTTTGATTAAAACCAGCAAAATTATATTTTTCTAAAACATTTTTATTTATCAACTCTGTTCTTTGGCTTAGTTTACTATTCAAAGAATCGATTGCATTACTGAGTTGCTGATTGTTTAACATGGCATAATGCCCTTTGTAAAGCTCAGCACTTGTGCGCCTAAAATCAAATGCAGATAGATCAAAAAGGATAATATCTTCTTTAAATTTGGTGGTTCGGTGTGGGGTTTTGTGCTTTCCTCTTTTCTCTTTTTCTTGCAGATAACTATAGCCATCCAATAATTTAAAATTCAAAAATCTTTCATCTTTGCTAAGCTTCATACTGCCTGATTTTGCAATAATTATATTATCATTTCCATTTTTGTTTGTATGATTGTAAATAATGATATTTTTGAGTGTTTGTCCATCATCACTTTTTTCTTCCACCTTAATGCTATATCCTTCAATACCATTGTAAAAAACACCTGCTTTTATGTTCAGTGCCGGTTTCTGTTTTTGTATGGAATATAGTAAACTGCCACTTTTTAAATTGGCAATTGGCATTACATAATTAGAGAACATAAAAGAGCAAATACTTACAAAAAACACAAAAACGATTAAGGGATTCATTATTCTTCTTAGTGACATCCCTGCCGATTTCATGGCTATTAATTCTGATTTTTCACCTAATGCACCAAAGGTCATTACTGATGCTAGCAGAATTGATATGGGTAAGGCAAGAGGAACAAAGCGTACAGACGCAAAAAATAAAAGCTCGATAATTTCACTTATTTCCAACCCTTTTCCGACCAAATCATCAATCCATTTCCACAAAAATTGCATTAACAGTAGGAAAATAGTAATGAAGAAAGTGGCCACAAAAGGACCTATAAACGATCTAATTATGAAAAGATATATTTTTTTCATTCAGAAGATTTTGAAAATAATCTTAAGAACCTAAGGCATGCTTCAAACTCTCTACCTGCGTATCCCACAGCAATGTATTTTCCTCTTGTTCTTTTTCATCTTCAGCAAAATCGGTAACAATTAGGGAGACATCATTTGTTAAATCATCTACTTGAATGGTAAATTCAAAATAACTATCATCTTTTTCATTGTCCAGCCAATGAAAACGAACAAATTGATTTTCTTTTTTCTTTAATAATTTTGCTGTTTGCTCACTTCCGTCCCAAAAAAAAGTATAAATATCCTGCCTAATGTGCACATCATCTGCAAACCATTCTGAAAGCCCACTAGGGTTACTTAACCTTTTGTAAAGAATATTGATAGAGGAGTGGATAGGATATTCTAATTGATATTTTATTAGTTCAGACATTCGTCTTTTTTTTTTGTTTTTGTTAATTTTGTGTCTTAATTTTTTTTGGCAATATATAAATAAATCAACTAAAATATGACCTTAGTGCAAACATTTGAAAAACAAGGAAATTTCTTATTCAAATACAGAGGGCAATTCCCAGTTATTATATTTCTATTAGCTATCCCATTTATTGGTATTACCGACTATGCTTCTATTTCAGAAGTTAACGAAAGATATTATACTATTATTTCAGTGTTTTTGTCTTTTGTAGGGCTTCTTATTCGCTTTTACACAATAGGAACTACTCCACACGGAACATCAGGTAGAAATACCAAACAACAAGTTGCAGAAGTATTAAACTCAACAGGTATTTACGCAACACTAAGACATCCCTTGTATTTGGGTAATTACCTGATTTGGATTGGAATTGCAACTTATGTTTTTAACCCTTTATTTATTCTGATTATTTCCCTTATTTTTTGGCTTTATTATGAGAGAATAATGTTTGCAGAAGAGCGATTTTTAGAAAAGAAATTTGGAGATGAATACCTAGATTGGTCCAATAAAATCCCCGCTTTTATTCCTAATTTTGCTAACTATAAAACATCCTCCATCCCTTTTTCCATTAAAACTGTTTTAAGGAGGGAGTATTCGGGTGTATTAGCCACTATTATTGGCTTCTGCTTTGTTGAAATGTTGCGAAATTATTTAATAGGAGAGGAGTTAATTTCTCATAACTTAATTTG
Organism: uncultured Flavobacteriales bacterium; assembly: GCA_913047525.1. The sequence continues at coordinate 8,989 of CAJWUS010000048.1, forward strand.
TGTTTTAATAGCAACTTTAACAATATGTTTACTTTTGAGAACATTAAAGAGAAACACACAAATTCTTCATGAGAAAGACAGGGATTAAATTATTAATGAAAAATTTTAGCAAAGGTGTTTATATGTTATATTTGCCGACTATTTTGGCGTGGTAGCTCAGGTGGTTAGAGCGCAGGATTCATAACCCTGAGGTCGGCAGTTCAAATCTGCCTCACGCTACAAAAAAA
>CAJWUS010000049.1 GCA_913047525.1 uncultured Flavobacteriales bacterium
TTGTCCTTGTCAGTAACAATTCCTTTTAATGTTTGAGAAAACAAAAGATGAGGAACAAAGAAAAGAAATATAAAAAGTCGTTTTAGCATATGGGCCGCAAATTTAATCTTTTCGTTTGAAGTCGCCATTTCTCCATGCTTGAATAAATTTAGCCCAAGCAAAAGGATTCAAGATAGGGATAATAGTAGGACTCCCCATCATGATGTATTGTTGCTGTTCCATATCATTCATAAAGTGCTTGAAATTTTCTTTTCCATCATTGGGCATCTGGGCAATCATAATATCTACAAAAGCATTATCAATATTCTTTTTTGCCCTTGTAATTGCATCATCTGGAATATCAGCCGTGAGGAATGCTTGCTTGAATTGGTCTCTGCTTGGCCAAGGATATACCTTTGTTTCTTTTAGCATTATGGTATCGGTTTCTAATTTTTGTACTACTGTTATAAAGTTCTCTTTTGTCCACTTTGGTACAATATAAGTTGCCTTTTTATAGCCCAAACAAGAAAAAACAATGGTGTCTCCTTTTGCTGCTACCAAAGAGAAATAGCCATAAAAATCACTTATGGTTCCTTTTTTCTGATTTTTAATTAGCACATTGGCAAAAGGGACAGTAAGCAAACTGTCGGTAGAAACTAATATACCCGTAAGTTGTATGCTTTTATCTTGCGAAAAGACCGAAAAGCAAATTGGAAAAAGTGAAATTAGCAATAATTTCTTCATAATAAAAAGCAACCAAAAATAAATTAAATTTTGGCTGCTACATCTAAAACAGCATAACTTCTTTTATATTGTTATTAATTCTGATATTTTTGTTTGGATCGAAATTAAAAACTACAATGAAAAAGATACTAATTGTTTGCACAGGAAATTCTTGTCGTTCGCAAATGGCAGAGGCATGGATTCGAAAATTTGCTTCTGGAAGAGTACAAGTGTTTAGTGCTGGGACTCATCCTGAGAGAGTCAATACAAAAGCTATACATGTTATGCAATTAGAAGGTTTGGATATTTCTAATCATAAATCAAATTTAGTAGATGAATTCATTCATATGGATCTGGATTATGTGATTACTGTTTGTGATGATGCTAACGAAAGATGTCCTTATTTCCCTACTGTTGCAAAAAAGATGCATAAAAGCTTTCCTGACCCTGCAAAAGCAAAAGGAACTGAAAAAGAAATTTTGAAAGTTTATAAAGATGTGCGAGATTCTCTAAAAGAGTTTGCAATGGATTTTGTAAAAAAAGAATTAGGAATATAGAAAAAAGAAAAGAATTTTCTGATATTATAACTTTAACGAATAAATTCTGTAGTATAAATTGTGTTGTTGTCCAATCTATCTACAACTTCTAAGCTAAAAACATGTTTTCCCTTTTCTAATTCTTTTTGTATTTTATATGTTAATAATTTTGTTTTGTAATCATACTCCATTAGAATCCATTCTCCATCAATTTCTGCCCTGTAAGTATTAATCCCGCTTTCTTTATCTTCAACAATACACTTAATAGTTGTTTGGGTATTAAACTTTTTTCCAGGATAAATATTCACGCCTTTCACAATAGGATTAATAGTATCTGCCACTATGCAGAAATTGCCAAATTCACGCACTTTAGCTGAAAGCATTGAGTTTCGCCAACCCCCTCCCATATACCAGAAATGATTATTTGCATCTACTTTTGCAATGTAAACTTTGTCTTTTAGTTTTGCTGGGATTTTTGCTTTAAGTGAAATAACAAAGCTTTTGTGTGAGGGAATATTGTCGTTATGTACATGCTGCACTTTCCCATAGACCCCTTGCATAGAATCTAATTCTAAATACTGAAAATCTAAATCTTCATATAAAGTATAGCTTTCCATGTGTAGCTGGAAGTTTTTTTCCTTAAAAAGATTTGGCTTCATATAACTAAAATGTTGAGAAAAAGGGGTGAAAGTTATACTATTTTCGTTCTTAATATTAGTAGTTGTACTTTTTACTTTAAAAAAGACAATGCTTTTATTTTTATAAATGTCCGTTACTTCAAACTGTATTAGATGAGTTGTATCATCTTTAAAATTAAACACTCCTTCTTTGAGCATCTCTTTATAAACAGAAAGGTGGTTATTGGGTAATTTGTAACATCTGTGAAATTTCTTTTTGTTTATTTTCGTCTCTTTATAATCGATATGCGCATTGATATATCTACTTTCTGCAAAATTGAATTCATCCATTTGGAAATGATAAATTAAATGACTATCCACTCTAAGTTTAATGGAATAAACCCCATTTTTATTATAAGCCCCATTTAGTTTGTCAAAGGTAGAAATACTGAAAGCAGCTTTTCCTTTTATGATAGGTGTTGCCCCATTTAGAGTGTATTGCTCTCCGCTTTTTTTAAGAGCATAACTTTTTTCTATCTCTTTCCCATCAAGCATTCCGTCAATTGGGTAAATTTTTATTTTACTAATTGTTGGCTTTATATTATCTGTAATATCAAAATTAAATTGAAGCGGATTAATTGGATGTTCCGATTTTGTATTTCGAATTTCAAAATGTAAATGTGCCCCAGCACTTCCGCCCGTATTTCCTGAAAGTGCAATAATATCCCCTTTTTTAATTTGAAATCTATCCTTTAGTGGAAAAAGTTGAATTTCAAAACTCTCTTTTTTGTATTGATTTTCGATTACATAATCATCTATTTCTTTATTGAATATTTTCAAATGCGCATAAACAGAAGTATTCCCATCTGCATGGGTAATATAAAGAGCCTTTCCATATCCCCAAGTAGAAACCTTAATTCTGGATACATATCCATCAGCAATTGCATACACCTTTTGCCCCTGAACCCCCTCTGTTTTTATATCTATTCCTGAATGAAAATGATTACTTCTCAACTCCCCAAAAGTCCCAGATAAAAACATCTTAAAATCGACTGGGGCATGGTAATCTTGTCCAGAAATTGACAAGCCAATTATACTAAAAGAGATAAGAAAAAGAATATTTTTTGAATTCATCACTACCTTAAAAATTGTGTTTTGTATAAAAGATGACAAATATAACATCAAAATAGCACAGTAAGTATAAAGAAAAACTTAAATTTGTAACAATAATTTTAAACAGCAAAATGAAAGCTATTGTTGATGGTTTGGAAGTTAAGATAAAGAAGTTAATATCTTTGTATGAAAAAGAGAAACAAGATAGAGAATCGGCCGTAAATGAAAAAGGTAAACTTAAAAAAGAATTAGACGAAAAGAAAAAAGTTGTAAAAAGTTTAGAAGAGAAAATTAAAGTAATAAAAATATCAAAGTTGGTTTCATCTGATGGTGAGGACAACAAAAAAACGAAACAAAAGATAAATGAATATGTGTGGGAGATAGATAAGTGTATTGGATTGTTAAATAAATAGAAAGCAGTTTTTGATGAGTAAATTATCAATAAAGATAAATATTGCAGGCAGAATTTACCCCATGAAGATTGAAAGGAGTGCAGAAGAAGGGATAAGAAAATCGGTAAAGACTATTGAAGAAAGATTAAAGTTCTACCAGCAAAATTATGCAATTAAAGACAAACAGGATTTGTTAGCTATGTGTCTTATAGAGTTTGCAGCAAAGTATGAAACTGTTAAAGATAAAAAGGTATTGGAAGATGATGGCATGGAGGATCAGTTAAAAATGCTTGACACCCTTTTAGCTAAAAATATTTAAGTTCTTTTATATAAAATAATCTACCCGCATTAATTATAACTGTTAAACTCAACAGATAAAATATTGGAGTTTAACTCGTCAGATTCAGAGTAGGCCTCAACCATTTTTGGTTTCTCGTTTTTTGAGAACAGTGGACATTCGATATCTGATGGCGACTCCACCCATGCTAAATGGAGTTTAACAAATAGTTGGTGTGGGTTTTTATTAACTTAAAATTGAAGTAGAATGGAAATAATAATAGCAATAACAGCCCTTTTAATAGGAGGAGGATTATCCTATTTTGTGTTTTACAAGATGGCGCAAAACAAAGGAAAGACCATTATAAATGAGGCAAAAAAAGAGGCAGAGCAAATAAAAAAAGAAAAATTTTTACAAGCTAAAGAAAAGTTTTTAGGGCTAAAATCTGAGCATGAGAAAATTATCAATAATAAAAATAATGAAATTACAAAAGCAGAAAACAGAATTAAAGATAAAGAAAATACGCTATCACAAAAGCTTGGAGAAACAAACAAAAAAGAAAAGGAATTAGAGCAGCAAAAAGAAACCTTAACACAACAAAAAGAATCTCTTCAAAAAAGACAGGAGGGTCTTGCTAGATCACATAAAAAGCAAGTAGAACAATTAGAGGCGATTTCAAAACTTTCGGCTGAGGAAGCCAAAGAGCAATTGGTGGAAGCTCTAAAAGATGAGGCGAGAACAAAAGCTTTATCCCTTATTCAGGAAACTATTGAGGAAGCAAAACTAACTGCCAATCAGGAAGCAAAAAAGATTGTTATCCAAACCATTCAAAGAACGGCAGCAGAGCAAGCTATTGAAAATGTAGTTTCGATTTTCAATATCGAAAGTGATGATATAAAGGGAAGAATAATTGGAAGGGAAGGTAGAAACATAAGGGCTATTGAAGCAGCAACAGGAGTCGATATTGTAGTTGACGATACACCAGAAGCTATTATTATTTCTTGCTTTGACCCTGTAAGAAGAGAAATTGCTCGCCTTTCACTTCATAAATTAGTAACGGATGGTAGAATTCATCCTGCAAGAATTGAAGAGGTAGTGAAGAAAACAGAAAATGAAATATCACAAGAGATTATTGAGATTGGTAAAAAAACAACTATTGATTTAGGAATTCATGGGCTTCATCCTGAACTTATCAGAATGGTGGGAAGGATGAGATATCGATCTTCTTATGGACAAAATCTCTTACAGCATTCCAGAGAAACTGCTAATCTTTGTGCTACTTTGGCGGCAGAGCTAGGTCTTAATGTAAGAATGGCAAAAAGAGCAGGGCTATTGCATGATATTGGTAAAGTTCCTGAAGATAATGCAGAAACTCCCCATGCTATTTTAGGTATGCAATTAGCGGAGAAATACGGAGAAAAGCCAGAGGTGTGTAATGCGATTGGCGCCCACCATGATGAGGTAGAAATGACTTCCTTAATCTCACCAATTATTCAAGTTTGTGATGCTGTGTCAGGAGCAAGGCCAGGAGCAAGAAGACAGCAATTAGATTCTTACATAAGTAGAATTAAAGAATTAGAAGACACTGCTTTAGGATTTCCAGGCGTGTTGAAATCCTACGCCATACAAGCTGGAAGAGAATTAAGGGTTGTAGTGGAAAGCGAAAAAGTTACAGACACAGAGGCAGGCAAGTTGTCTTTTGAAATTTCAGAAAAGATTCAAAATGAAATGACTTATCCTGGACAAGTAAAAGTTACCGTTATCAGGGAAACAAGAGCAATCAGTTATGCTAAATAGGTTTTGATTTACAGCTTTTCAAGAATGGCAAGAATTAATTTATCCACCGTTTTTTTGTAATCTTTACTTTGTCTTTGGGTAATTCTATTTCCAATTATAGCACAAATAGTTAGGGTATTGTGTCCGAGAGATTTTCCTAAAAAATAAAGGGCTGAAGTTTCCATTTCAAAATTTGTTATTCTATTTCCTTTAAACTGAAAAGTATTCATCTTTTGATGTAAATCTTCAATGGCTGGCTTTATTCTTAGCTCTCTACCTTGTGGTGCGTAAAACCCAGAGGCAGTTGCCGTAATACCTTTTTTGAATTCTGAGAATTTTTCCAATAATTTTTCACTCGCACTGACTATATAAGGGCTGGCTAAATTTTTTGGCCAATTGCTGTGATTGATAAATGCTTCTGACATCTTACTGTCAATAATATTTTTAGATTTATAAAAATGAGCTAAGCCATCAAAGCCAAGCCCATGTGTTGCCATTATAAAGCTATCTACGTCAATATCTTTTTGAAGTGCCCCAGATGTTCCAAGCCGAATAATATTTAGTGATTTTTTATTTGTATTAATTGCTCTTGTCTCTAAATCAATATTTTTAGCAGCATCCAATTCGTTCATTACAATATCAATATTATCTGTGCCTATTCCCGTAGAAAGCACAGAAACTCTTTTACCATTATATTCCCCAGTTTGGGTTACAAATTCTCTATTTTTAATTACACAATCTATTCTGCTAAAATGCTTAGAAATCTGTTTTACTCTTGACTGGTCGCCAACAATTATAATATTATCAGCAATATCGTCTATCGATAAATTTAAGTGATAAACCTTCTTCTCAGGAGTAAGTATTAATTCTGTATCTTTGATAACTTTCATAAATAATGTAGTAAATTTGCAAAATCAAAAATAAGAAATTATGTCAATAGTAACAAGCAGGATTTTAATTCCTATAGGATTTTCTGATCAATCTATTATTGCTCTAGGGCAGGCCTTTAATTTAGCGAAAATTAAGAAATCAGAAATCATCCTACTATCAGTAATTGAAGAGCCAAATAAGATAGAATCCCTCTTTTTAGATGACAGAACGCATGAATTGCAGCAAAAAGTAAATGATAAATTAGTAGAAGTTGGAAAGGAATATACTGAAGAATATGATATTCATGTGGAAACCATGGTGGCAAAAGGTCGGGTTTATGAAAAAATAATTGAAGTAGCTGGAATGGTAAATGCTGATTTAATTGTAATGGGAACAAACGGAACTCCAAAAGGAGTCGTGAAAAAAGTAATTGGTTCCAATGCAGAAAGAGTTGTTCGTCTAGCGCATTGCCCTGTTATTACTATAAAAGGAAAACAGCATAAAAATGGTTGTGATAATATTATTCTGCCACTCGATTTGGAAAAACAAACTAAAGAAAAAGTGACTTTAGCCATTGAGTATGCCAGATATTGGAATGCTACTATTCGTGTTGTTTCTGTATTATTAAGGGATAAGCAAGATATAAAAGATAAATTAGTTCGTAATTTGAATCAAGTAGAAAAGTTTATTTCTGATGCTGATTTAGAATGTTCTTCTGAACTTTTGGAGGTTAATAAAGGAAAGGGCTTGGTAAAATCTATTTTAGACTATGAGAAAAGATTTGAATCAGATTTGATTCTTATTATGACTCGACAAGAAGATGTTTTTTCCAATAAATTAGGAACTGCAGCTAGAGAAATTATTTACCAATCTGATATTCCTGTAATGAGCATCAAACCTCACGAAAGAGAGGATGTCCCTTCTCCTTTTACTTATTAAAGCAAATTTAATTAATGTCATTTTCAGCCAGAGATCAGTTAATTATTCAGCAGATTGGTAGAATTTTAATTTCCAAAACCCAAACCTTATCAGTAGCTGAGAGTTGTACAGGAGGCCAGATTTCTTCTATTATTACATCTGTTTCTGGAAGTTCCGATTACTTCAGAGGTGGTGTTATTGCTTATTCCAATCAAGTGAAAATAAATCAATTAGGTGTAAGTGTTAATGATATTGAAAGGGATTCTGCTGTAAGTAGGAAAGTTGCTGGTCAAATGGCAGAAGGCATTAAAAATAAGTTGCAAACCAATTTTGCTATTTCTACAACAGGATATGCTGGTCCAAAAGGAGAAAAAGTGGGGCAAGTTCTTATTGCTATAGCAAGCTCCAAAAAAACAGTAATAAATGAATATTTTTTTGAAGGCAAAAGGCAGAAAATAATAAAACAAACAGTTGCTAAAGCGTTAACACTTTTATTGGGAGAAATAAAAAACTAAAAAACTTTTTCATTAAGCGTAAAACTAATTATATTTGCAGCCCAAAAATTAATTGAAATGTCAAGAGTTTGTCAAATAACAGGTAAAAAAGTAATGAGTGGGAATAATGTTTCCCATGCTAAAAACAGAACGAGAAGAAAATTCTACCCTAATCTTCAAACAAAGAAGTTTTACATTCCAGAAGAAGATAAATGGATTACCCTAAAAGTGTCTGCAAATGCACTAAGAACAATCAATAAAAAAGGGATATCAGCTGTTTTAGCGGATGCTAAAGCAAATGGCAATACGCTAATCTAAGCATCTAAAAAATATTTATTTAAAAAAGTTGTTATCTTTGGTGGCAACTTTTTTATTTAATAACTTAAAACCAAATAAAATGAATAGTTATTCAAAAATCTTAATAGCTGTTATACTATCTTCATTGTTGGCAATTTCTTCTTGCAAGAAAGAAGAAATAATAATTGAAGGATGTACAGAAAGTACTGCTATGAACTACAATGCTACTGCAACTTCTAATGACGGTAGTTGTATTCTTGCTTATGAAATTGCGATAGGGATTTGGAATATTTCTTCTGAATGTGCAGATTTAACAATAACTATTTTTGAGCAATCTGTTGAGGTTCCTTTAAATGAAATTTTTCCTGAAACAATTGAAATTACTGGAGAGGAAGATGGTGTTGTTTCTTTGGATGTTAATGAGAATAGTATTTTAGCTGATGTTGCTAATAATGGAGTTGTTACTATTCAAGACAATCAAACAATCTCTTTTGATACTGACAGTTTTGATCCTACCGGATTAATTGGAGTAGTTGAGGTTGATATAACGGGCTCAGGAACTATTGTTTCGGCTTCAAATGGAAATTTATCTTTAACTTTATCCTTTGAAATACCTTTAGCGGGTTCACAATCTTCTACTTGTGAGATTGCATTCTCAAGATAATTAACTGGAGCAATTTAAAGGAGCCCTTGAAAGAGGGCTTTTTTATGAAAAAAATAAATAGCATATTCTTAATGTTCTTGGTGCTGTCAATACAAGCACAAGAATTTAGTCGTAAAGATAGTTTAAGAGGTAACCTGACTCCTGTCCGAACTTGCTATGATGTTACATTTTATGATCTATTTTTAATCATTGATATTCCAGAAAAGGCTATTGAAAGATCGTATAACGAAATTTATTTTGTCGCTACAGCTGATTTTAGTCGCATTCAAATTGATATGGCCCATAATATGGATGTAATACTGATTGAATTTGAAGAGGGAGAGTTAGAATTTACTAGAGAATTGGATGCTGTTTTTGTTCACTTTCCTAGAACCATAGAAAAGGGTGAGCAAACAAAAATTAAAGTTTGGTATGGTGGCTATCCAAAAGA
>CAJWUS010000050.1 GCA_913047525.1 uncultured Flavobacteriales bacterium
GGCAGAAACTATTTTCAATGAGATTGAAATGTTAGATGCTGAAAAAGCTGAAAAAGATTTTGATAATATGGAATTGGATGTTTTGTCTAATCATATTTTGGAAACACATCATGTTTATGTAAAAGAATCACTCCCAATCATTTCAGAATTTGCTAATAAAGTTGCTAAAGTTCATGGTGATCATAACCCAGAAAATATCGAAATTGCAAAGCTGTTTCATGAAGTTTCTATGGAGTTACAACAACATCTTATGAAAGAAGAAGGAATTCTGTTTCCTCACATTATAAATTTGGCAATTGCTCACAGAAATGGAGAAAAAATCCAAGTTCCTTTTGGCTCAGTTCAAAATCCTATTAGAATGATGGAACATGAACATGATATTGCAGGTGATATTTTTAAGAAAATAGAAAAATTAAGCAATAATTTTACTCCACCTATTCACGCTTGTAATACTTATAAGGCACTTTATCATCATTTAAAAGAGTTTCAAGATGATTTACACATTCATATTCATTTGGAGAATAATATTTTATTCCCAAAATCAATTGAATTAGAGGAAGAATAATAAGTAAGTTACAAAAAGATAAATTTTGAAGAGTTCACTTTTAGTGGACTTTTCTTATACAATAAAGTTAAAAAAGGTTATTAATAACTTAATACTTGCTATAGATAAAATAATGGATAGTAAATATTGCACTCTTTTGCTGCTTATTTTTTTGCTACCAAAATAACTTCCGGCAAATCCACCTATAATTGCAATAATTATCCAAATCCAAATATCATCAATAGGTTTGTAGTTTCCTGAACTTATTATTCCGCTAAGTCCACTAACAGAATTTACCAAAATAAAAAGTGCAGAAATTGCTGCTGCCTGTTTCATTTTAGCCCATCTGAAAATAAGTAGAACCGGACTAAGGATAATTCCTCCTCCAATCCCAATTAATCCTGAAATAAAACCAAGAATTCCTCCGAAAATGATTCCTAGTCCAAATGGCAACTTTATCAATCCTTCTCTTTCTTTACCAATTATTCCCAACATTTTTAGCGTTGCAAAGACTAAGAAAATCCCAAGGATTCCTTTGTAAATATCTTCTTCTACATTAATTACTCCTCCTAGATATGCTAAAGGAATTGAACCTAAAGCAAAGGGGAGAAAAAGTTTCCATTTAAAATATCCTGATTTTTGATAGTGATAGAAAGAAATTCCTGCAACAAATATATTTAGAGTAAGTGCAGTTGATTTCATCAAAATAGCTTCTACTGCAAAAAGCGCCATTACTGCATGATAACCACTAGCTCCTCCATGTCCAACAGAAGCATATAAAAATGCTATTATTAAAATACAGATGAGGATATACTCCATCTTTAGTCGTGTCTTCTACCTTTAATTACTTTGTAGATATGTAAAATGTAAGGGAAAAGCGCATCCATGCTTTCTGAAGCTCCTTTTGTAGAACCAGGAAGAGCTAAAACTAATGTGTCATTTATAAGTCCCGCAATTCCTCTTGATAGCATAGAATATGGAGTTCGCTCTTGCCCGTAACTTCTGGCTGCTTCCATTATTCCAGGGATTTCAACATCTAACATAGGAAGCAAACTTTCAGGAGTTATATCTCTTGGAGAAAGCCCTGTCCCACCAGTAGTGATGATGAGTTTACTACCTTCTTCTAAAGAAGAATTTACTAAGTTTTGTAAATCATCTTTTTCATCAGGGATAATGTGATAATTAATGTTAGGGACACCACATTCTTCCAATTTATTTACAATCGATTTTCCTGATTTATCGTGTTTTTTTTCTGCAGCAATACTATCAGACATCACAATAACAGTAGCTTGCAGATTTGGGTCAATATCTTTTACAAAATCAGATTTACCACCTTTCTTTTTTAATAATTTAATATCTGTAATTTCAAGCTCAGTATCAATTGGTTTTAATAGATCGTAAAGAGTAACAGCAGTGGTGGTTACACCATAAATTGCTTCAATCTCACAACCTGTTTTATAAATTGTAGTTACCGATAATTTTATTGTTATTTCGTTTCCTGAAATCTCAAAATTAATATCAGTATTTTCAGTTGGCATAGGATGGCAATGAGGTATTACAGCTGCAGTATTTTTTACTGCCAACATCCCCGCAATTTTTGAAATCTCAAAAGGATCCCCTTTTGGAACGGTTTTATTGTTGATAGCCTCCATTCCTGAATCTCCCACCTTTACAATTGCTTGTGCTGTTGCAGTCCTGAGAGTTTTTACTTTCCAACTAATATCTTTCATTTTCTTGTATATAATTTATACCCAATGCCATCCTTCTCCTTCAAAAATTTCTTTTTTCCAGATTGGGGTTTTTTCTTTTATTTGCTCAACTACATCTCTTGACGCCTCATAACTTACTGCTCTGTGCTTTGAAGAAACAAAAACAAAGAGTGAAATTTCTCCAACTTTTACTTTTCCGATACTGTGGTAAATATGCATGCAAGATATGTCATATTTTTCAAAAATACTTTCTCTTATTTCATGAAAAATTTTCTCTGCCATATCTTCATATGCTGAATATTCTATTCCTTCAACAATTTTTCCCTCATGTTTGTCGGCTCTAACTTGACCTAAGAAAATGTTGTGAGCTCCTATTCCTGTTTTGCTACTATGATTTTCGATAGATTTTGCAATTTTTTCTGGGGAGATAGGCCCCTCTATTAGTACTTTTTTACTCATTTAAATTTTTCTTATCCACCTGCAAATGGAGGTAAAAGTGCAATTTCATCTCCATTATTTAGTGTTGTATTTGTATTTATTATTTGCTGATTAACTGCAACCTGAAATGTTTTTTCATTCAATTTTGGATAATTTTTATTTAAAATTTTAAAAAGAGAATCTGTAGCATTTATATCAGAGAAATCTTTCTCTTTTACTCCAACTACATCCTCTAAACTTCCAAAAAATAGTACTTTAATAGTATTCATTTTTTAATGTATTGTTTTTTAAATTGAGATATTTTTTTAAATCTTTTTTACTATTGATATTTATAAATTCTTCTACTTTATCACTCTCTTCAAAATGGATGATATTACTATTTAAGTTATTTATAATAGTTTGTAATTTGTAAGACGAACTATTTGCCATTAACTCTAGTTTCTCAACACAATTACGATTATAGACTGCTATAAGTGGCTCACACCTATTATTATAACATGGTAGTGTAATGTCATAATTTTTACTCTCCTGAAGTAATTTTAGAATTGTTTTTCCACTTATATTTGGAGTGTCACAACTGATAATAATATTTAATTCATGACTACTTTCATTAAGACAGCTAATAATTCCTCCTAGAGGCCCAATTCTTTTATGTTTATCTTTAATGATTTCATACCCAAAATCTTTATATTTATTTTTGTTTGCAGAAATAAGCAGTTCATCACAAAAAGGTCGAATAAGTGCGATTATCTTCTCAATCATTTTATGTTCATCTAACTGAATGAAGGATTTATCTTTTCCCATGCGAGAACTAAGACCCCCTGCTAATATAATTCCTGTTATCTTCATTCTGGTAGAATATGAACTTCAACACTTTCCCTTTTTTTCCAATTTTCTTTTCCTTTTGGCAAGTAGATAAAACAGTCAGCAATTGCGAATGAGCTTAAAATATGAGATGCTTGTCCTGACAAAATTGTCACTCCATTTCCTTCAATTTTACCTTTTAAGAAATTAGACCTATTTGCTTTGATTTTTACATCATTTAAAAGAGTTAGATTTTCTTTTTTTAATTCGATATTCTTATATCCCATCATTTTTCTGATAACAGGAAACAAATACTCGTAATATGAAGTGATTACTGCTGCTGGATTCCCTGGGAGTGCAAAAAACAATGTCTTTCCTTTTGTTCCAAAATAAAGAGGTTTCCCTGGTTTCTGAGCAATTTTATGAAATTCTTTTTGCACTCCAATTTTTTCTAAACAATCTGCTACTAAATCATATTTCCCTACAGAAATTCCGCCAGTTAAAATAACAATATCATAGTGTTCAGAATTTTCGAGTTTGTTTAATAAATTTACATTTGTATCTTTTGCTATTTTGTAAGTTATATCTGTTACGCTTTGTTGTTTCAGAAGTGTTATTATTGCTGTAGAATTACTCTCATAGACTTGTCCATACTGTAAAGGATTCCCTGCTTGAACAATCTCATTTCCTGTTGTAATAATTAAAATTTCTGGAGAAGAGAAAACTTTTACCTCAGTTTCTCCAAGCGCTGACAAATAAGATGCTGTTGCAGGATTTATTTTTTGGCCTTTAAAAATTGCGACTTCACCTTTTTTTATTTGCTCTCCTAGTAGCCTGATGTGTTTCCCTGATTGACTTTGGTAACCTTCTTCAACTTTCATTATGTTGTTTTCAGTAGTTGTTTTTTCAACCATTATTATGGTATCTGTACCATTGGGGATTAGAGCTCCTGTAAAAATGGGAGCACATTCTCCTGGGTTAATTGTGATTTCGGTGTTATCTCCAGCTTTTATGTCTTCTAAAATTAAAAAATCTGTTTTTCCATTTTCTAGATCAGAATGTTTTAGTGCAAAACCATCCATTGCAGAATTGTCAAATGACGGTATATTAATTTTAGCAATTACATCTGCAGATAAAATGCGATCCACAGAATTTACTACTTCTATCTTTTCTGAATGAAGTAGATTTATCTTTTCTGAGATGATTTTTTTTGCCTTTTCTACACTTATCATGATACAAAAATAGAAATTGCAATTAGTTTAAATGATGATATATCTCATAAAAAAGAAAAATCGACAAATTGCCGGTTCTTAATTAAATATGTGAGTTTTCTTAATTATTTCTGTCACATGAATAAGAATAAAGTGAGGATATCAAAATTATACGCTTTTATAATTTTAATAATCTACTGTATTTCTCTTGTTCCATCTATAGTGCATGATCATAGTGATGCTCATACCCATGATAATGAATTCTTAGATTGTGAAAGTCTTACAGAAAATCTAGATCATCATATTGATTGTTCTCATGAACAGCATTTAAATTAGTTGCATGAAGATTGTTTCTTGTGTGATCACTATATTGTTTATGATCATTTAGCCTCATTTTTTATGATAGATCCTAACGATAGACCTTTCATAGTTGAGAGTTATGAAGTATGCGACAGGGTAAATTTGAGAGGACCTTACAATCCTAAGTTCGAACTTTTTTAACAATAAAAAAACGATCGATTATTACAATAATTATCTCCACTATGAATCAATCAATAACCTGACACTGGCAGATGTTTATTTTGGTAATGCAGCAACGAGACTAAAATAATATAGAAAAATTATAATCACTATGATATATATCATATTTTATTTTTTTGGCATAGTTTAAATTTATCGCTTAAAATTCTTAAAAAGATTAAGTGAATAAATTAAATATCGATAAATTATCCGTAATCGGAGCTGGGCAAATTGGCCCGGATATATGCTTACACTTTACTAAAGTATTCTGGAAGAATAATGTAGAATTTGTAATCGTAGATATTTCCGAAGAGGCATTGGCCAATGCTAAATCTAAGATTGAAAAGAAAATTAGTAAAGGAGAAGAAACAGGTGCCTTCAAAACTGAGATGGCAGAAACGATGCGAAACAGCATCACTTATACTTCTGATTATGATTTGATAAAAGGATCCGGAATCGTATTGGAAGCTGCTACTGAAGATGAGAAAATTAAGAACCTCATATTTAAGCAAGTAGAAGCATTAACAGACGATAATTGTTTGTTCTTGTCGAACTCTTCACACATGCGGCCTGAAGTGATTTTCAGAAATATGAAAAACAAGAAAAGATGTTTAGTAACGCATTACTTCTTTCCTGCAGAAAGAAATCCTGTTGTTGAGATTGTACCTGGAAAAGAAACTGATGCTCATATTACAGAAACTCTAATGGAGTTTTATGAGGCTATTGGTAAAGTGCCAATAGAAGTCAGAAGTTTTTATGGTTATGCAATCGATCCAATTTTTGAAGGATTATGTGAGCTGGCAATTCTTTGTTTAGAAAAAGGTTACGGAACAGTAAAAGAAATCGATAAGATGGCTCAGAAAACACTTCGTCAAGGAGTAGGGCCATTTACTGCACTAAATCTTACAGGAGGTAATCCTATTACCAATCATGGATTAGAAGAAATGAGGGATACTCACATTCAATGGTTTAGATCTCCTAAGAAATTACAAGAAATAACGGAAAGCGGAGAAATGTGGAATACGGCTAAACGAGATGAGCAAGTTGATGTTGACCCTAAAAAAGAAAAAATTCTAAGAAAACAATTCCTTGGAGGATATTTTGCCTTAGTTTGTTACATTATCGACTTAGGAATTACGAATGTGAACGATTTGGATATGGCTACTGAGATAGCTTTAGTTATCTCAGCTCCTTTTACATTAATGAATAAAGTTGGAATAGATAAAGCACATTCATTAGTGAAAGAATGGTGTGCTGAACATGCAGAATTCCCTTTTCCAGAATCTTTAGATAAAGCTAAAACTAATGGAGGTTGGAAAGTTTCAAGAGTTATCGCTAAGAAAAAGGACAATATCGCTATATTGACAATTAGAAGGCCCAAAGTGTTGAATGCGTTAAATTTAGAAGTGCTTACAGAATTAAAAGAAGAAATAGAAAAAGCAGAAAACGATTTATCTATTGAAGGAATTGTAATCACTGGATTTGGTACCAAAGCGTTTGTTTCAGGTGCTGACATAAATATGTTATCATCTTTAAAAACTCCAGAGGAAGGGTATGATAATTCGCACACTTTCCAAGGGTTAATTAATACAATAGAAGAATGTAAAAAATCAACAGTTTGCGCATTAAACGGCTTTGCATTTGGTGGAGGAAATGAATTAGCCATCACTTGCACTGCAAGAATAGCCAGGAAAGGGTTAGCTGTTGTTGCTTGTCAGCCAGAAGTGAACTTAGGATTTATTCCAGGAGCTGGAGGTACTCAGAGATTACCGAGATTAGTAGGAGTAGATATAGCAGCTGAAATATTAAGAACAGCTCGCCCAGTGTCTGGACAAGAAGCTGAAGAAATTGGATTGGTTGATAAAGTAGTAGAAGGTGATTTAGTGGAATACGCAGTAGAATTTACCAAACAATTAATCAAAGGAGAAATTCAACCAAAAGAATTTATGAAACAGGGAAGTAGTGAGGGCTTTATGCCGAAAGAAGTGAACATAGGTCACTTGAGTAAGAAAATTGATGAGATTATGAACAAAGCCATTTATGAAGGAATCAAATTACCATTGACTGAGGCGTTGGAGTTAGAATCTAAATTGTTTGGAGAATGTATTTTAACAGAGGACATGAAAATTGGATTGGACAATTTTATGGAAAACGGACCAAGAGTTAAGGCTGAATTTAAGCATAGTTAATTTTTGATAATAACAAGAAAAAGATAAACAAATAAGGAATATTAACTATATACTTTAAATAGTGAATAGTTAGTATTAATTCCTTTAAAATATAAAGGATATGAAACACAAAGTAACAATAGAACCATTTAAAATAAAATCGGTAGAACCAATCCCGATGAATACAGAGAAAGAAAGAAAAGAATTCTTGAAAGAAGCATTTTATAATCCATTTTTATTAAATTCATCTCAAGTAATAATTGATTTTTTGACTGATAGTGGCACTTCAGCAATGAGTACAAAACAATGGGCAGGAATTATGTTGGGAGATGAATCTTATGCAGGATCAAGTTCATGGTTAAAAATGGAAGCTATAGTTCAAGATTTAACATCGCATGAATATATACTCCCAACGCATCAAGGAAGAGCAGCAGAAAGAATTATTTATGGATATTTGGGAGAAAAGGGAAAAACTTTTATTAGTAATACCCATTTTGATACTACAAGAGCAAATATTGAGTTTTCAGGCTCTGATGCTATGGATATTCCAATTCCAGAATCCGTAGATACTTCTTTAATATCTCCTTTTAAAGGTAATATGGATGTAGAAAAATTAGAAGCTATAATTATTGAGAAAGGTGCTGAAAATATTGGTGCTGTTATTTTAACAGTAACCAACAATAGTGGAGGAGGGCAGCCTGTAAGTATGAAGAATGCAAAAGATGTAGCAGTGATATGTAAAAAATATAATGTCATATATATATTAGATTGTTGTAGAATAGCTGAGAATGCATATTTTATTAAACATCGTGAAAAAGAATATAAAGATTATACTTATAAACAAATAGCACAAGAAATGTTTGCTTTAGCAGATGGATCTGTAATGAGTTCCAAAAAAGATGCTTTAGTTAATATGGGTGGTTTTCTTAGTTTAAAAGATAAACATTTAGCAGATGAATGTAAGAATTTATTGATAATCACTGAAGGTTTTACAACTTATGGTGGTTTATCGGGTAGAGATATGGAAGCTTTAGCTATAGGATTAGAAGAAGGTTTTCATTCAGATTATCTAGAGTATAGAATTAAAAGTACAGCATATCTAGGAGAACGACTAAATTCAATGGGAATTCCTGTTATGATGCCAATCGGAGGGCATGCAGTATATGTTGATGCTAAGAAATTATACCCTCATATTCCAGTAAATAAATATCCGGGACAAGCATTAGTTTGTGAGTTATATGAGAAATCTGGAATTAGAGTTGTTGAAATTGGATCTGTGATGTTCGGGAAATATAATAGTAATGGAAAATTAATTCCAGCAGCAATGGAACTAGTTAGATTAGCAATACCTAGAAGAGTATATACACAAAGTCATATAGAGTATGTAATTGAAACATTTGAAGAGATAAATAGAGAAAAGGATAAAGTAAAAGGATTGAAGATAATTGAAGAAACTGAATTTCTAAGACATTTTACTGCAAAATTTGAAAACTATAAATTAGATGACAAAGCACTTTGCTGTGAGACGCAATGATAAAAAGATAATATAGAAAACCGACAAAATAAAAACCCACTCAAATGAGTGGGTTTATTTTTGGTGGACCTCTCGGTCCTAATTTCGAACTTTTTTAGAAACATATTGTGTA
>CAJWUS010000051.1 GCA_913047525.1 uncultured Flavobacteriales bacterium
TTTCAGGAGTTGTAAAACCTTCCATACCTCTTTCTACTAACACTCCTTTTATTCTCCCTTCATCATTCTTTGCCCAAACAACAGCAACATCTGCAAATTGAGCATTCGAAATCCACATTTTAGCACCATTTAACAGATAATGGTCCACCATATCTTTTATGTTTGTCATCATTCCTCCAGGATTCGAACCATAATCAGGCTCTGTAAGTCCGAAACAGCCAATAAATTCACCAGTAGCTAATTTTTGCAAAAACTTTTGTTTCTGGTCTTCACTTCCATATTTCCAAATTGGGTACATTACAAGTGATGACTGAACAGAAGCAGTAGAGCGCACCCCGCTATCCCCTCTTTCGAGTTCTTGCATTATTAATCCGTAGGAAATTTGATCCAATCCTGCACCACCATATTCTGTTGGTATATAGGGTCCAAAAGCACCAATTCCTCCTAATCCTTTTATAATTTGTTTAGGGAATTCCGCTTTTTGACAAGCTTCTTCAATAATAGGAGAAACCTCTTTTTTCACCCATTCTCTAGCAGCATCTCTAATTAATATGTGTTCTTCAGTAAGGAGTTCATCCATCAGAAAATAATCAGGAGCTTGAAATAAATCTTGTGACATGGTAATTGTTAATTTTTTGGCAAAAATACCTTTTTTAATAAGATTAGTAAAGTTATCATAAAACATATCTTTGCAGAAGATAAAAAGATAAAATTGACTTATAGCGATACATTTTTTATTATTCTCACTTTCGATTTGCTTTTAATAGCACTGCTTAAAGCTTTTTACCAGAAATTTACAAAGCAATTGTTCCTTAGTGTATTTGCCCAACGATATGCCAATCAGTACTTGAAAGAAGAAAATGCATTTACAGAAAGGGTAACTTTTTTAGTCACAACCATAATGCTGATAAATGTTAGCTTGTTCCTAGCAAGAACTATTTTTGGAGACAGTTTAAATCCTTTTGATTTTTGGGAGGTATTTATTTTTACGACTATTTTTTTCTTTTCAAAGGCTATTATTATTCGCCTTTTAGGACATGTTTTTATATTAAAATCATTAGCAAAGTTGGGTGTATATTTTTCCTTTTTATTCGATAGAGTAATGGGGGTTATCCTTTTCCCCATTGTAGTACTTCTATTTTTTTCTCCCATTAATTCTAGCCCTATCTTATTAGTGTTTTCAGTAGTAATTATAGCCCTGTTTTTGCTGATTAAAATTTTCTGGTTATGGAAAATAGGAATAGGAGGCTTTGGGCTTTCCAGATATTATTTATTTCTGTATATTTGCACCCTTGAAATTTTACCACTTTTAGTTTTTACCAAAGTGGCATTCTATTAGAAGAAAACTAAAAAATAAAGGCACAATGGAAGGAAGAAAAATAAAGGTAAAATCCATACTTATTTCGCAACCAAAACCAGAAAATGGTAAATCACCTTACTTTAATTTGGCAAAAAAGCATAAATTGAAGATTGATTTTATTCCTTTTATTCATGTTGAAGAAATAAGTACGCAAGAGTTCAAAAAGCAAAAAATAAGTATTTTAAACCATGATGCGGTAATTTTTACTAGCAAAAACGCTATGGATCATTATTTTATGATGTGTGAGAAATTAAGAATAAAAGTTCCTGAAACCATGAAATATTTTTGTGTTTCTGAGGCCATTGCATACTATCTTCAAAACTTTATTACTTTCAGAAAAAGAAAAGTTTTTACAGGAGAGCAAATGTTTTCTCAGCTTATTCCTATCTTAAGAAAGCACAAGGAATGCATGTTTCTTTTACCATGTTCTGACCTTATAAAAGAAAGGATTGTAAATACTTTGCGAAGCAATGAAATTAATTTCACCAAGTCCGTAATGTATAAAGTGGTTTGTTCTGATTTATCAGATTTGAAAGATGTGTATTATGATATTTTGGTATTTTTCTCTCCAACAGGAATTACTTCTCTTTATAAAAATTTCCCCGATTTTAAGCAAAAGGATACTAGAATTGCAGCTTTCGGGCCAACTACCGCAAAATCAGTAGCCGATTATAAACTAATTTTAGATATTGATGCCCCAAATGAAAAAGCACCATCTATGTCCATGGCGCTTGATCAGTACATAAAAGTATCCAACAAAAGAAAAAGATAATTCTCAAAAAATCAAATTAAAAAAAAGGAGAAATTGCTCCTTTTTTTTGTCCTCAGAAACTAGTAATTTAACCCATGCAAACTTTTAGTAAACAAGAGCGGCTTTGTGGTAATAAACAAATTGACAATCTTTTCGCAACAGGAGAGAGTTTTAAGGAAGGAAGTTTTACGGTAATTTGGAAAACACAAAAGGGGAATCCAGAATTTCCTGCACAAATCATGATAAGCATCCCAAAAAGAAATATAGCCAAAGCTAATCAAAGAAATTTGCTTAAAAGGTTAGCAAGGGAAACATATCGCAAGCAGAAACAGATTTTATATAAAGCTTTGTCAAAACAAGAGAAGCAAATTATTTTTGCAATTATTTATTTAAAATCAAATATTATAAAAAATAAAGAAATGGAACTGGAAATAAATGTAGTTTTAAATCGTTTAATAAAACAACTTTGAAAAAACTAATAAGGTATATTTTTATCACTATTATAAAAATCTATAGAGTAATGATTTCTCCACTTTTTTCGCCAAAATGCAGATACACCCCAACATGCTCTGATTATGGGATTCAATCTATAAATAAGCATGGCGCTTTTAAGGGAGGATACTATACAATAAAAAGAATTTTAACATGTCATCCCTGGGGAGGAGACGGCTACGATCCTGTGCCATAAATATGAAAATTATGAAAAAAATTAAAATAACATTAGTTGCAATTACTGTAATTATTGCTTCATTTTTATCGGTTAGTTTCACCGATAATTATTTTGAAATTGCCAAGAATCTAGATATTTTCACCTCACTTTACAAAGAACTCAACACCTATTATGTAGATGAAACTGATCCTGGAAAATTAATGAAAAAAGGTATAGATGCCATGTTGAAATCATTAGATCCTTATACCACTTACATTCCTGAATCTGAAATTGAAGATTTTCGTTTTATGACAACTGGGCAATATGGAGGAATAGGTGCGATAATTACAAAAAGAGGTGATTATGTTTTTATCAGTGAGCCTTATGAGGGTTTCCCCGCGCAAAAGGCTGGGCTTATGGCAGGAGATAAAATTCTGGAAATAAATGGTGTGTCAGCAAAAGGGAAAACGACTGAAGATATAAGTAAAGTTTTGAAAGGCCAACCCAATACATCTGTCACCCTTCTTATGGAAAGAAAAACCCAAGATAAGCCCTTTGAAGTAAGTTTTGACAGAGAAAAGGTAACTGTAAAAAGTATTCCTTATGCAGGATTTGTTGCAGATGGGATAGGATATATAAAACTTAGAAGTTTTACACGAAATTGCGGAAAAGACATAAAAAAGGAATTAGCAAATCTTAAAAAAGAGCAAGAATTAAAAGGCTTAATTTTAGATTTAAGAGGAAACCCTGGAGGGCTTTTAAACGAATCGGTAAATATCTCAAATATTTTTGTGGAAGGAGGAGAAGAAATTGTAAGCACTAAGGGAAAAATAAAAGAGTGGGAAAAAGTGTATAAAGCAACGCAAAAAGCAGAAGATTTGAAAACCCCTTTAGTCGTTTTAATTAATCAAAGTTCGGCATCTGCATCTGAAATTGTATCGGGAGTAATGCAAGATTTAGATAGAGGCGTAATAATTGGAAGCAGAAGTTTTGGAAAAGGACTAGTACAACAAAGCAGAAAACTTAGTTATAATACTCAGCTAAAAGTAACCATTGCTAAATATTATACCCCCAGTGGAAGATGTATTCAGGCATTAGATTATTCCAATAGAAATGAGGATGGTAGTGTTGGGAAAATTCAGGATTCTTTGAAAACGGCTTTTAAAACCAAAAATGGCAGAACGGTATATGATGGAGGAGGAATTGAGCCAGACATTGAAGTAGAACAAGAAAAAATCGGAAACATTACCATTAGCTTAATTAGAAAAAGATTAATTTTTGATTATGCGACAGATTATCGTTTTTCACATGACAACATAGCTTCTGCTGATAAATTTCAATTTTCAGATGAAAATTTTGTAGCCTTTCAATCTTTTTTATCAGATAAAGAATACGAATATACTACTGAAACGGAAGACGTAGTAGAGAAGCTAAAAAAAATAGCGGAGGAAGAATTGTATTTTAAGGAAATAGATACTGAATATGATGCTCTAATTGCAAAATTAGAAGTGAATAAAAAAGATGATTTAAATAAATTTAAATCTGAAATTAAAGAGCTAATCACAAGCGAAATTGTAAGTAGATATTATTATCAAAAAGGCAGGATTATTGCAACACTTCAATTTGACAAAGATGTAGAGGAGGCAATAAAGGTTTTAAAGGACAAAAAGCAATATGATAATATTTTAGCAGGGAATACTTCTATCAAATAGAATGAGCAGAAACTTATCTTCAAAACTTTTTTTATATAGTTTATTATATATTGCTCTAACCATTCCTTTTCAATGGAAATACCTTCCTTTTTCTGTTGGGATAACAATGCTTGGTTTAGTCTGGGTTTTTGGCAGTAATTTATCACAGAAAATAAAGAAATTTGTAAAGAATCCTTACGCGATTTTATTGAGTGGGCTTTATTTGCTTTACCTAATAAGTATTTTATACTCTGAAAATAAAAGCTATGGGTTTACCGACTTACTATTAAAACTCCCCTTACTTTTATTCCCATTATTTTTAAGCACAACAGATAGTTTGAACAACTCACAATACAAATCTGTTCTGAGAACATTTGCAATCTCTACTTTTTTTGCAGCTATTACCACACTTCTAATTGGATACAGTAATTACACGAAAACAGGTCTTACGAAATATTTCTTCTATCATGATCTTACTATTTTTATGCATTCCGCCTATTACGCTTTGTATGCTTTATTTGCAATAGTAATATTCATTTATCTTTATCGTAAAACCCAAAATAAAAAGAGTAAAATTCTTTACACCTTAATGGCGTTTGGGTTAAATATTTTCTTATTTCTTCTTGCATCCAGGATGCAAATTTTAATTTTTATCATATTGCTCACCATATATATATTAATAGTGGCCTTTAAGAAAAAAAGAATCATTGCAGGAATTGCAATTTTATGTTTGAGTTATGTTTGTATATTTCTATTAGTTACAACTATCCCTAGGACAAGTGTAAGATTTGAGCAAACAAAAAAACATTTGAAAAACATTAATTATGATAAAACAAATACTGACGCAAGAGTGCAAATATGGGATGCT
Organism: uncultured Flavobacteriales bacterium; assembly: GCA_913047525.1. The sequence continues at coordinate 5,320 of CAJWUS010000051.1, forward strand.
GCATTTACCGTGATTAAAAAGAATTATTGGACTGGAACAGGAGTTGGGGATGTAAAGGACGAACTTTTATCTCAATATACCTTATTGTCATCTAACGAGTCTGATAAAGAGAAGGTAATAGATGATAAAATAATTGACATTCAAAATAATAAAAAATGGTTTTTGCATATAAAGGAGAAAGCAAAAGAAAATAATATTTCAGTTGAAGACCAGCTTTTTGTAGATGCAATTTTTGTATTGGGAGATACGAAAAGTAGGTACAAACATTTTATTAAAAAGGGATACAATTATCATGGGCAATTTTTACAAACATTGTCGGCGGTTGGATTATTAGGATTTTTATTTTTGTTTTTTTCACTATTAATCCCCGCTTATAATTTAGGATTGAAAAACAAAAATTATTTATTGCTGGCTTTTTTGTTTATGGTTTTTGTAAGCTTTATCACAGAATCCATGTTAGAGCGGCAAGCAGGAGTTATTGTATATGCTTTTTTTATCTCGTTTTTAGTTTTTATAAAACCTAATGATACACCCTCTTAATCCTTCTATTAAGGGTAGCTAAAATTTCGTAAGCAATAGTATCCAGATTTTTTGCAATAGTAGCGACCAAATTTTCTTTACTAAATATAGTCACTAAATCCCCTTCCTTGGCGTTTGTACCGCTAATATCGATCATAAAACTATCCATACTTATTTTGCCAATAATTGAGCAGGAAGTATTATTTATAAGCACTTTCCCTTTCCCCTCCCCAAGTTTTCTGTTTATTCCATCCGCATAACCAAGAGGAATTATTGCAATTTTCATTTCTTTTTCAGCAACAAAAAAAGAATCATACCCTACTTTTCCTCCTTTTTTTAATGTTCTTATTTGAGCCACATTGCTTACTAATTTTCCAATAGGATTCAATTTTTTATCTCCCCCAATACCGTAAAGCCCAATCCCTAATCGAACCATTTCTTTTTGTTGCTTTGGGAAACGCAAAACCCCAGCAGTATTTAGGATATGTTTTTTTGGAGTTATGTTTAGTTTTTTAGAAAATGTTTTACAAATAATATCGAATTTTTTGAATTGTTTTTTGGTAAAGTCATCTTTCGATTTATCATTAGAGGTAGCCAAATGAGAACAAATACTTTCTATTTTTAGATGAGAGTATTCTACCAGTTTTGAGACTAATAAATCAATTTCATCTGCATTAAAACCATAGCGATTCATTCCAGTATTAAATTTTATGTGCACCGAAATAGCTGATGTATTTTTACCAAAAATCTCTAATAATCGAAAATTATAAATTATGGGATCCAAATTATATTTAATAATTTCATTATAGCTTTTTGCGCCAGGATTTGCCACAATTATTGGCATAGTAATTCCTGATTTTCTTAGATTAACTCCTTCTTCAAAATCGGCAACCCAAAAAGCATGAACTCCTAATTCAGATAATTTTTTTGCAATCCTTATATCACCATGTCCGTAGGCGTATGCCTTTACAACAGCAATAATTTTTGTGTCTGATTTTAGCTTTTTTTTAAAGTAGTTATAGTTATTTTCTAATGCCCTTAAATCAACATATAGTATGGTTTCATGGTTGATAGACATACTATTTCTGATTGTTAAAACATTTTCGGCAAAGTGGCTTATATTCCTGTTGCTCACCTAATTTTACCAATTGCTCATCTTTCGATTTTCGAAAGGAATGATTGGCTATTGCACCACAATCCACACAAATAGCATGTACTTTAGTAATGTGTTCGGCAACAGAAAGTAGATTTGGTATTGGGCCAAAAGGATTACCTAAAAAATCCATGTCTAGACCAGCAACAATTACACGAATTCCTTTTATGGCAAGTTTATTACAAACAATATAAAGCCCCTTATCAAAAAATTGGGCTTCATCAATAGCAACAACATCCGCATTCTCAGAGATCTTAATAATATCATTGGAGCAATCAACCGTTGTAGAATCTATAAAATTATCATCATGGGAAACCACTTTTTCTTTATCGTAACGAGTATCAATTTTAGATTTAAAAATTTTAATATTAAGTTTCGCATATTTTGCTCTTTTTAGGCGTCTAAGCAGTTCCTCCGTTTTTCCTGAAAACATGGAGCCACAAATAACTTCAATACTTCCTTTTTGCATAGGATGTTCTATTTGAGATTCTAAAAACATTTTTTAATAACGATTTTTTCTAGGCAATGTTTATGTTTGCTAACAAAAATATAAAAAGCAATTGCATATCATATGAAAATAAAGTCTTTGTTTTTCTTTTTTCTTTTTCTGCTGAATGTATTTTTTACCAATGCCAAGCAATCTTTTGGTAATGATTCTATAAAAAAAGGAAGAATAATTTTGGTAAGTAGTAGTTTGGTTTTAGCATTGGGGGGGTCTTATTTATATATTGAAAATTCTTGGTGGAGTGAAAAAGACACTGCCTTTCATTTTGATCGTGGAAGCGATAAGATTTATGCTTTAAATGTAGATAAAGCAGGGCATTTTATGGGGGGATTGCAAGCAGCAGAGTTATTTTCAGAATCCATGCGTTGGGCAGGAATGAATAAAAAGCAAGCACTTTGGTATGGAGCAGTATTTGGTTCGGGCTTACAATTAGCCATTGAAATGAAAGATGCCTACGCTCCTTATTGGGGATTTTCCCCTTTGGATCTAACTATAGGTTCTGCAGGAGCATTTTTACCAATTGCTAAATATTATTCTCCAACATTAAGGGCTTTTGATGTAAAACTTTCTTATTGGAAAAGGTATAATACTTATTGGGATTTAGAGAGGCAAAGAGGAAAAACCCCTTATAAATATGCTTGGCAAGACGATTATGTAAATCAGACTTATTGGCTATCGGTTGATTTAAATCATTTCAATGAAAAATTTCCTGATTGGCTAAATATTGCAATTGGTTTTGGTTTGGATGAAACACAATATTTGGAGCATAACACTAAAATGGGAGGAAATAACGAATGGTATATTGCTCTTGATTATGATATTCCTAAAATGCTAAAAGGATGGGATTCTCCAATAGCCAAAAAAATAAAGCACTGGCTGAATTATTTTCATTTTCCGGCACCAACAATAAGAATTTCTCCAAAAACAGAATTTTACCCACTATTTCTATAAATTTGTAGTATGTCAAAATTGTATATCATACCAACTCCCATTGGAAATTTGGAGGACATTACTTTAAGATCTATTCGAATATTGAAAGAGGTAGATTTGGTGTTGGCTGAGGATACAAGAATAACAAAGAAGCTATTTGTAAATTATAGTATTGACACAATTCTAGCTTCTTTTCATATGCATAATGAACATAAAGTTCTTGCAAAATTTATTGACAGATTAAAAGCAGGTGAAACTTTTGCATTAGTTTCAGATGCAGGAACGCCAGGGATTTCGGATCCAGGTTTTTTATTGGTGCGTGAGTGTGTTAAAAATAATATTGAGATAGAATGCTTGCCAGGAGCCACAGCTTTTGTTCCCGCATTAGTTAATTCAGGATTGCCATCAGAAAAATTTATTTTTGAAGGATTTCTCCCAATAAAAAAAGGGCGACAAACAAGATTAAAACTACTTTCAGAGGAAGAAATGACTATGATTTTTTATGAATCTCCTCACCGAATTGTAAAAACACTAATACAGTTTTGTGACTTCTTTGGAGAAGAAAGATTAGT
>CAJWUS010000052.1 GCA_913047525.1 uncultured Flavobacteriales bacterium
TAGAGGTAATTTATTAAATATAGATGAAAAAGATAATTTGTATTTTAGGACTTCTTTTAGTTTTTATTGAGTCAAATGCACAGACTACAGATTGGGTTTTGTCTTTTGGTGGTGCTGCATCAGATAAAGGAATATCAATTGGTACAGATTCGTTAGGCTTTATTTATTGTAGTGGGTTTTTTAATAATGAAGCAACCTTTGGGAGTATTACACTTACTAATTCTCCATTAAGTACTTGGGGAAATAATAAAGAGAATTTTGTTTTTAAGATGGACTCACTTGGAAATGTTCTTTGGGCAATTGCTGGAGGAAATCTATCAGGTAGTTGTTGTGATGATAGAGCTTTAGGTATGCATGTGACACCTGGAGGAGATGTTTTTATTACTGGGACTTTTTGGAGTTCTTATAATCTTGGGCCTTTAAGTGTTCCTGGAACTCAGCGAAATAATCATGATAATTCATTATTAGCTAAAATAGATAAGAATGGAAATCCTGTTTGGGTAATTGGTTTTGGTTCTGATAATACATCTGGAGGGTGTCCTTATCCAATTTATGATGCAGATGATCACTCTTATGATGTAAAAGTAGATAAAGATGGTTTTATTTACGTTACTGGCTTTTTCTCTGGATATAGTGCTGAATTTGATGGTCTTTCTGTTTCTAACCCTACTTGGAACTCAACGTGTACTCCAATGGGATATATTGGAAAATTAGATGCAAATGGGAATTGGCTTTGGGTAGATAAATTTGATGGAATTAAGGATGATAGAGGTTCTCGTGATAACAGATTAGCAATAGATCAATTCTCAAATATTTATGTAGTAGGTGGTTTTCAAGGATCAGGTAATTATGGGCCATATTCTATCAATTCAAATGGAGAATGGGATGCTTTTATCTTTAAAATGGATAAAAATGGAAACTGGCTTTGGGTAAAAAATGTAGGAAGTAACAAAACAGATAGAGCAGATGGTATTGCTATTGATGTATGTGATGATATTTATATCACTGGAGAATATCGTAATCCTATGGTATTTCCAGGTGCAAATGCATCAAACGGAACTGATACGCTTAGTCATAAACAGAAAAGAGATGTATTTGTTGCTAAAATAAATGCTAATGGAGATTGGCAATGGGCCAAAAGAGCAAGAAGTTCAGGAACAGACAAGCCATATCAAATGTCTGTAGATGCAAATAAACAAGTGTTTGTAGGTGGTACCGCTAAAGGGGAAATGACTTTTACAAATGGATTGGTTGTTACCCCTCAAATTCCTGGTGATACTACTGCTTCTGCTTGGGTCGCTCAGTTGGATGGATCTACAAACACTGGAGATTGGGTTTGGGCAAAAATGGCTGGATGCGATACGGATGATGATGATAGAACAGGAGATATTTGTCCAGATGGATTTGGAAATGTTTATGCAATAGGTTTCTTTGAAGAGTTAGCAAATTTTGATGGAACTATTTTAGATGCAACTGGTAGAAGAAAAGATATTTTTGTTTGGAAGATGAGCATGACTCCAGGCAGTTTTACTGTCAATAATGTTTATGACACTATTTTTGTAGATAGCACGGTTTACAATCCTATGGATTCTGGTATATCAATTATAAGTAGTTTTTACATTAATGGTTGTGATACTATTTTTACTGATTCAGTAATTAACAAACGGTATGCAGTAAGAGTGATGTATGATGTAAATCCTACTGGAACTGCCACAATTGATATAAACGGAAACACTATTTCTGCATTCCCATATACGGAAGAGTATTTTTATGGAGATGCAGTTAATTTATCAGCAAATATTAATGCTGGTTGGTACTTTAATTCTTGGAACTCATTAAACAATTCTTTAAATACAAATGTTACAAACCCTACTAACTTTTCTGCTGCTAATGAGGATACAATTGTATTAAATATCAATGCAATTCCTCCTACTTCCGCATTCATTTATGGAGGAGATTCTATTTGCGATAATTCAAAAGAAAATGCTCAAATTACAATAGACTTTGTTGGTGCTTCACCTTTTACTTTTGTTTATGCAATTGATGGAATTGCTCAGCCATCTATTACTACAAGCTCTAACCCTTACATAATTAATACTACTATAGACGGAATTTATTCTCTGATAAATATGTCGGATGCTGCAGGAGTTGGTTCTGTAAATGGCTCCGTTTCTATTGTGGTTTATAATTCCCCTATTGCAATTTTTAATATTATCCCAGATACGGTTACCATCAATTATCCTACTGCTCATTTTGTTGATAAAACAAGTGGTAATATAGTAGATTGGTTATGGAATTTTGGTGATAATTCAGCAGATAGTATGATAGCAAATATTTTTCATACATTTCCTGATTCCGTTGGTGTTTACAAAATTACAATGATAGTTACAGATGAGAATGGATGTAGAGATACTACATTTAATCATCTTTGGGTACAGAATGAATTTTGGATCTACCTTCCCAATAGTTTTACCCCTGATTTAGATGGTATAAATGATAAATTCTGTCTTAGTTATAATGGAATAAGAATAGAAACTTTTAATATTAGTATTTATGATAGAAATAGTGGGTTAGTATTTTCTTCCAATAATATTGAAGAAATGCTTTGCGAATTAGGTACAAAATCTTGGGATGGCACTCATATAGATTCTGGAGAAGAATTACCAATGGGAATGTATGTTTACGAAATTTATTTCCAAGATTTCCAGGGGTGGAAACACCAAGATTCTGGTTACATATATTTGATTCGCTAAAAACAAAATCTGTTAAAAACATTTTTCTTTCTTGGTAATTTCTCAGTTGATTTTGTATAAATTAGGGCTTCCTAAAATTGAATAATTGAGTACTTCTAATTTTACTATTTATCGTTCTTCTGCTGGCTCGGGTAAAACCTATACTTTGGCACTAAGTTTTGTGGCAATTTCCTTGAAAGGAGATACTTTTGGCTATACGGATTACTACCGAAAAATACTGGCCATTACTTTTACTAATAAGGCGGCTGCCGAGATGAAAGAAAGGGTGTTGCACTATTTTAAAGAATTAGCAAACAAAAGTGATAAAGAAAATATCTTAGGATGGCTGAATGAAGAAACAAAGTTAGATAAGGACATCATTTACTCTCGTGCAAAAACAATTCACAAGCATATTTTGCACCATTATGCCGATTTGAGTATTTCCACTATTGATAAATTTACTTACCGTATTGTTCGTACTTTTGCTACTGATTTAGGGTTATCTCATAACTTTGAATTGGAGATGGATAATTACAAAATTATTCAGCCAGTAGTTGCCCTGCTTTTAGGAAGGCTAGAAAAAGGTGGTGGAGATTTAACAAATGCTTTGGTGAATTTTGCTCTGCAAAAAGCAGAGGATGGAAAAAGCAGTAATATTGAGCGCGATTTAGAAGGATTTGCTCAGCAACTTTTCAAAGAAGATGTTATTGATTTTATTGATGGTAAAACCCTAAGCATTAAGGATTGTATGCAAATAAGAAAAGATTTGTATTTACAGCAAAATCAATTGGAAGCGAAAGTGCAGTTGTTATCTACCAATGCAAAAGCATTTTTTGCTAAAAATAGTTTTACCAAAGAACATTTTAATAGAGGTACTTTTTACCAACATTTTACAGAAAATATTTTAAATAAGGATGCTAAAAAATGGATTCCCTCAGATGCATTGCTAAGGTATATTAAAAATGGAGAGTGGTGTGCCCAAAGCAAGTCGGACGATATAAAGCAATTGGTGGATTCTTACCTTAAAGATTTGCAATCCTTTTTTGATCAGTTATTGGCTTTACTAAAGCCTTATTTTACTAACAAAGCGGTACTGCAAAATATCTACTCTATTGCTGTACTTAATGAGTTAATTCAAGAGGTTAAAAATTACAAAAAAGAACAAACCATTCAGCAGATATCTTCTTTCAATAAGCAAATACATGATGTGGTAGTGGCACAACCTTCTGCTTTTATTTATGAGCGTATTGGCGAGCGCTATAATCATTTTCTGATAGATGAATTTCAAGATACTTCCATTTTACAATGGCAAAATATGTTACCTCTAATTACAGATGCAGTCGATTATGGAAAAAGTTTGGTTGTAGGAGATGGCAAGCAATCTATTTACCGGTGGAGGGCAGGAGAGGTGGAGCAATTTTTACAATTGCCCACTATTTTTAAAGGAGAAAAACTTATTTTTAAACAAGATTGGGAGAATAAATTAAAAGCACATGAGGAGAATAAAATTCTAGAAAAAAATTTTAGAAGCCGTAAGGAAATAATCAAATTTAACAATGATTTTTTTGAGCAATTAAAAACGCTTTTGACGCCCCATTTGCAAGATATTTATAAAGAACAAAAACAGGAATTTGAACATGCAAAAGAAGGGGGATATGTACATCTGGAACTCTTTGGCGATAAGGGAAATGATTTCAAAGATTTGATTTTACAAAGAATAATTGTCGAAATAAAAAAACTCACAAAAGAAAACGACTACTGCTTGCGCGATATCGCCATATTGTGCAATAGCCGAAAAAGAGTGGCTTTGACTGCTCAGTATCTTGCTGAAAATGGTATAGATGTAGTGTCGAATGAGGGCTTATTGTTGTGCTCATCCGAGAAAGTAAAATTACTGATTGCATCCCTATTTTATTTGCAAAACAAAGAGGATAAAGTTGCAAAAGCTACTATGGCAGAATGTTTTCATAAAGAAAAATTGAGCAAAAACTCCTTGCACAAATTAAATCTAAAATTGAAGGAGCAAAAATCCTTTTTGCAAATGATAAAAGAGGCAAAGTTATTTTTTAATATTCATCATTTTATTGAGCTTCCTTTGTATGAACTTTGTGAGCAACTCATCAGAGATTTGAAAATTGAGGAGGATATTTATGTGCAATTCTTTCTGGATGTAGTACTGAAATATACAGAGAAAAATGATAGTAGTATTTCCGAATTTCTGTTTTGGTGGGAAGATGCAAAAGTAAAGGAATCAGTTGTGGTGCCAGAAGAAACGGATGCCGTCCAAATAATGACTATTCACAAAGCAAAAGGATTAGACTTTGATGTGGTGATGATTCCATTTAATTGGGAAGATATGTCTAATAAAAACGAAATTTGGGTGGATACTAGCAGGTATTTCCAAAAATTGAAATCGGCACTTATTAGTAGCAATAAACAATTGGAGTGGAGTCATTTTTATGATGAATATCATAATGAGAAAAATCTTACCCTTTTGGATATCTTGAATAAATTGTATGTAGCCATGACGCGCCCAAAAGAGCGACTTTATATTTTCAGCAAAAGCTTCCCAAATAAACCAGCAGATGATTTTGATATAAAAGGAAAACTACACAGTTTTTTATATAATTTCAGTAATACCTATCCTGTAATTATAGGAGATGCAAATGAAAAGCGTCAAGATAAAAAAGAAGAAAAATACCATCCTTTTTCTGTCAAAAAACAAGAAAAAAACGATTGGAGAGATGTTATTTCCTTAAAACACTCTGCTGAAGATGTGTGGGATATAGAAAAGCAAAAAGAAAGTGTAGAGTGGGGAAAAATTCTACATTTAGCACTTTCTCAAATTAAGCAAAAAGAGGATATTGAAGTAGTGATTGACACACTTTTTTCCAAAGGAAAATGTGATAAAAGTCAGTATAAGAAATTAAAAAAGCAACTTCCAGTTTTGCTTGAAAGTGAACAAATTGGAAAATATTTTACCCCAAACTGGCAAGTAAGAGCTGAAAAAGAAATTCTGCTTGAAACAGGAGAAACCTATATTCCTGACCGCTTAGTTTTTCATGGGAATGAAGTAATTGTAGTTGATTACAAAACAGGTGATAAGGAAAATAGACATCATACCCAAATCAGGAAATATGCTAATGCCCTAAAAAATATGGGCTATAAAGTGCTTGCTACAGATTTAATTTACACTCAAGATATATTAAAATAATGAGGCCGTTTTTAGATAAAATAGCAGAACGATTATTAAAAAAATTCCCGGAGGATATGGGGAATGTAGCGATAGTATTACCCAGTAAAAGGGCAATAGTATTTCTGAAACATTATTTATCAAAGAAGATTTTAAAGCCCTTTTTTTTACCTCAGTTTTTTTCAGTAGAAGAATTTGTGGAGCATCTTTCTGGGCTGAAAGTTTTGGATAACATTTCCTTACAATTTTATCTTTATCAGTCCTATTTGGCACACCCTCCAAAAAAGGCAGATTCCTTTGATGAATTCCTAAATTGGAGTAATGTATTGTTGCACGATTTTAATGAAGTGGACAGAAGTATGGTAGATGCAAAAGCTATTTTCTCAAACTTAAGAAAAGTAAAAGAATTAGAAAATTGGAAGGTTGAGAATTGGAGTATGGCAGAAGAACCCTTAAGCAAAGAGCAAAATAATTTTGTTACTTTTTATCATCAGATATATGATTGGTATTTGCATTTCAATCAATCTTTATTAACACAAAATGCTGCTTATCAGGGCATGGCTTATCGCAAGGCAGCAAATGAAATTAAGGAGGTAAAAATTTCTTGGGGAAAAGTATGGTTTGTTGGGCTCAATGCCCTTACAAAATCAGAACAGAAAATAATCGAATATCTAAAAAAAGAGGATATTGCTCGGGTTTTTTGGGATGCAGATAAATTCTATTACAAGAATGAAAATCATGAAGCGGGCGGATTTTTACGTGAGCAAAGAAAAAGATGGAAGGAAGTTGATTTTAAGGGAGTAGGCGATTATTTTTCTAAACCCAAAAAAACATTTGATGTAGTAGCGTGTCCAAAAAATATAGCACAAGCAAAGGTAGCAGCCCAAGTCCTAAATGGGTTTTCTGCGCAGGACTTGGATGCATCTAATACTGCTATTATTTTGGCGGATGAGAGTTTATTGTATCCCGTGCTTAATCATTTACCAAAGAAAGTGAAAGAGTTGAATGTAACCATGGGAAGTCCGCTAAAAAACACACCTTTGTATGCTTTGGCCAGTGCACTGATGAGCATGCACATTCATGCATATAATTATCAAAAAAAGGCCTTTTATTACAAAGATGTTATCCGACTTTTGGAACATCCTTATTTTGCAAAAATTTGCAATAAAGATTCATTATTTATCTTAAAAAAAATCATCAAAAAAGAGAATTTCGTTTTTATCAGTGAGTCCTTAATCAAAGAGCATATCAAAGATGAATCATTACAATCTTTATTTAGTCCTTGGGATTCCGCTAAAGATTCCATTGAAACGTTTGCTCAAATAGTGAGTTTGTTGCGCAAGCCATTGGTTGGCAAAAAAGGAACGATAGAGTCAGAAATACTATTTGTTTTTTCTGAATGTATTATAATCTTAGATAAACTACTAGGAGAGTTAAAGCAAGAAATAGAATTAAAAACTATGCAGAAAATACTTCAACAAATTATCGCCAAAGAAGTCATCCCTTTTAAAGGAGAACCGCTAAATGGGGTGCAACTGATGGGGATTTTGGAAAGCAGAACACTTGACTTTAAAAACGTAATCATGCTATCGGTAAATGAAGGAACGCTTCCAAAAGGGAAAAGTGTGAATTCCTTTATTCCTTATGATATGAAAAAGTATTTTAAGTTACCTACTTATGCCGAAAGTGATGCTGTTTTCGCCTACCATTTTTATAGAATTTTACAAAGAGCAGAACATGTTACTTTAATTTATAATACCCAGACGGATGATTTTGGAAGTGGTGAAAAAAGCCGATTTATCACCCAACTTTTATCCGAGTATACTGCCACTCTAATTAGGGAATGTATATTTAAAGGCGAGCAATTACAACTTAAAAACAACAATGAAATTACCATAAAAAATACAGGTTTGGAGGATGCTATTTCTTCTTGGGCGAAAAAGGGAGTTTCTCCATCTGCCCTGAATAAATACAGTAATTGTTCCCTGTCTTTTTATTATCATTATTTAGCTAAAATCAGAAAGGATGATGCGGTGGATGAGTTTGCGGATGCTAGTCATTTAGGCACTGCTGTGCATAATGCTTTGGATAGGGTTTATGAAAAAGGGGAGCTTAACGAAAAATTAATTGAAACTTGGCAACCAAAGATTTTAAAACAGATAATTCAGGAATACAAAGTAATCCTGAAAAACAATAATTTGGAGGAAGGAAAAAATTATTTGAGTGTAGAAATTGCAAAAAAACTAACGCAAAATTTTTTGGATTTAGAGAAAAAGGAAATACTTAAAGCCAAGCAGAATGGAGAACAACTTATGATAAAAGGATTGGAAGATGATTTAAGTGGGAGTATTCAGCTAAATAACACCACATTTAATTTGACAGGAAGGGTAGATAGGGTAGATGAATTAGGGGATGTATTGCGCATTATTGATTACAAAACTGGAAAGGTGGAGGAGGGTGAAGTAACTTTCTTCAATTGGGACGAACTCTCAGAAAACAATAAGAAGGGCAAGGCCTTTCAACTTCTAATGTATGCTTATTTATTTTTAAATAAGAATCCTCAGTATTTAGACAGAAAGGTAATTGCCGGTAATTTCTCATTCAAAAATTTGAAAGAAGGACTTATTTGTGTTTCAAGGAATAAGACAAGCAAAGAGGGTAACAAAAGTAACAGTAAAGAGCAACTTTTGATAACTAAAAAAGTATTGCAAGAGTTTGAAGAGCAGCTCATTCAAATTTTAGATAAAATACAAACAGAAGATTTTGTACAAGTGGAGGATATAAAGGCGTGCAAGTGGTGCGATTATAAACTCATTTGTAATCGATAATCTTATAAATTTGTAAGCAAAAAAAGTAAGAAAATGAAAAAATATTCTCTCCTTTTAGGTTTGATTATATTTACACAAGATCAAAAAGCGTCTTAAATAATCTCAGAAAATACTATTTTACTAAGAGAGATAACTCCTTTA
>CAJWUS010000053.1 GCA_913047525.1 uncultured Flavobacteriales bacterium
GGTGGTGTTACTTCATCATTAGGAAAAGGAATCATTTCTGCATCCTTAGGAAGATTGCTAATGGGAAGAGGTTATAGCGTAACCATCCAGAAATTGGACCCCTACATTAATGTGGATCCTGGAACAATGAACCCTTATGAACATGGCGAATGCTTTGTAACAGAAGATGGTGCAGAAACTGATTTGGACTTAGGACATTACGAAAGATTCTTAAACACACCAACCTCACAAGCCAATAATGTAACTACTGGAAAAATATACCAAACCGTTATCAATAAGGAAAGAGAAGGAGTTTATTTAGGAAAAACTGTTCAAATAATTCCTCATATTACGGATGAGATAAAAAGATGTATAAAGCTTTTGGGTAATACAGAAAAGTATGATTTTGTAATTACTGAAATTGGCGGAACAGTTGGTGATATTGAATCCTTACCCTACATTGAGGCCGTTCGTCAGATGAAATGGGAATTGGGTGATGATGCTTTATTTATTCATCTTACTTTAGTTCCTTTTCTAAAAGCATCAGGAGAATTAAAAACAAAACCAACTCAGCATTCAGTAAAAACACTTTTAGAATCTGGTATTCAACCGGATATTTTAGTGTGCAGAACAGAATATGAACTAGGAGTAGATATCAAAAGAAAAATTGCACTGTTTTGTAATGTGGAAAAAGAGGCAGTTATTGAATCAATTGATGTTGATTCCATTTATGAAGTACCAATAAAAATGTTAGATCAGGGGTTAGATAAAGTGGTCCTGAGAAAGCTCAACTTAAATGATTCTACTAAACTAAATTTAAAAAATTGGAACAGCTTTCTAAAGAAGCTCAAAAATCCTAAAAAGACAGTTAGTATAGGTTTAATTGGAAAATACATTGAACTGAAAGATTCTTACAAATCCATCACTGAGGCCTTTATTCATGCAGGGACATCACATAATTGTGCAGTTAAGGTAAAATGGATTCATGCTGAAAGTATAAATACAAAAAATGTAAAAAAAGAATTGAAGGGATTAGATGGTGTTTTAGTAGCCCCCGGATTTGGTGATAGAGGAATTGAAGGAAAAATTCTTGCGATTAAGATTGTTCGAGAAAATAACATTCCTTTTCTAGGAATTTGCCTTGGTATGCAGTGTGCCGTTATTGAATTTGCACGAAATGTAATTGGAATGAAAAAAGCCCATACCACCGAAATTGACCCAAAAACAAACTCTCCTGTAATTGATATTATGCAGGAGCAGAAAAAAATAATTAATAAAGGAGGTACTATGCGATTGGGAGCATATCCTTGTAATATCAAAAATGGCTCAAATACTAAAAAAGCATACAAGCAAAATTCCACTAAGGAAAGACACAGGCACAGATACGAGTTCAACAATACATTTTTGGAAGATTTTGAAAAAGATGGAATGTTGGCGACAGGGATAAATCCGGATAGTAATTTGGTGGAGATTATGGAAATTCCAAACCATCCTTGGTTTGTTGGCGTACAGTTTCATCCTGAATATAAAAGCACTGTTTCATCTCCTCATCCTTTATTTATCGATTTCATAAAAGCTTGCCTTAATCAGAAAAACTAATGAAACAATACGATAAGAATTCTTTAATAGGACTTTTATTAATGGGATTTATTCTCATTATTTTTAATACTTATTTCTTCCCTCAAATGGAGGTGGAAACAAACAAGGAAGAATCAATAACAATTGCAGCTCCAAGTAATGAAGCGACAATTGAGCAAAGCGAAAATCAAATTACTGCAGATGCAATTGTAGTAGATTCTATTGCTAATCAGCAACAACTGAATCTGTATGGGGTATTTGCGAATGCTGCAATTGGCTCTGAGCGAGAATCAATTCTAGAAAATGATAAATTAAAGGTCATTTTCTCTAATAAGGGAGGAAGAATCACTTCTGTTATTCTAAAAGAATTTCAAACTTATGATAGCTTGCCATTGCAGCTCTTTGATGGAGATTCTTCTAGATTTAACTTACAGTTCTCAATAGGAAAGGCTATTGAAACTCACAATCTATATTTTTCTAGCAAACAAAATGGGAATTCCCTCAGCATGAAACTAATTGCAGACGCTTACCATTATGTGGAATATATTTACACCATAACGGATGACTATCTCATTGATTTTGACATCAATTTGGTCGGCATGGAAAAGCTTGTTCCGTCAGGGGTAAACTATATGAATTTGGAGTGGCAGATGAAAACGCCACAAACGGAAAAGAGTAAGTCTAACCAAGATATGTATACTGGAATTCAATACCAATACAGTACTGATAAGGAAGTTGATTATTTAAGTTTCACATCCTCTGATGAAGAGAAAATTAATTCTAAATTAACTTGGGTTGCTTTCAAGCAGCAATTTTTCAGTAGTATTTTTATTGCAAAAGATGGCTTTAAAAAACCAACTCATTTAGTTTCTGAAAAAAATGAAAACTCTAAATACATCAAAGATTTAAGCGCACAATTTGAATTGCCTTATAGTCATAAAAATAACGAACAACTTAGTTTTCAATTTTACTTTGGTCCAAATCATTATAAAATATTAAAATCATACAATGCTAGTTTTGAGGAATTAATTCCACTTGGTTGGGGAATTTTTGGTTGGGTAAACCAATATATTATCATTAATATTTTTGATTTCTTAAGTAGGTATATGAGTAATTATGGGCTTATTATTTTACTGCTTACCATTATTATTAAATTAGCACTATCGCCTTTTACTTATAAAGCCTATCTCTCGCAAGCAAAGATGAAAGTGTTAAAGCCAGAGATTGATAAACTTACAGAAAAGCACAAAAAGAAAGACCCAATGAAAGCGCAACAGGAAACCATGGCGCTTTATAGAAAAGCTGGTGTAAATCCAATGGGGGGATGCTTACCAATGCTTTTCCAGTTTCCAATACTTATTGCCATGTTTCGATTTTTTCCCGCCTCTATTGAACTAAGGCAAAAAAGCTTCCTTTGGGCTGACGATTTATCTTCTTACGACTCTATTATGACGCTCCCTTGGGACATTCCTTTTTATGGCGATCATGTAAGTTTGTTCACCCTTTTAATGACTGTTTCTACAGTCATGTACACCAAAATGAATAGTCAATCTATGGGAGGACAAATGGAACAAATGAAGTGGATAATGTACCTTATGCCAGTGATGTTTTTAGGATTTTTCAACAACTATGCTTCAGCTCTGAGTTATTATTATTTCTTAGCAAATATTTTTACTTTTTCACAGCAATATTTCATGAAACGATTTATTGATGATGAGGCAATACTGGCACAATTGGAAGCTAATAAAAAGAAGCCAGCAAAACCAAAATCTAAATTTCAGAAGAAACTGGAAGAAATGCAGAGAAAGCAAGAGCAACAAATAAAAAACAGAAAGAAATAATGAATCGGTTTTATCTCCTTTACATTTTAGTTTTATTTGCTTGCGGAAGCAGTAAAAAAAGCACAGAAACAAAAGTAAAAGAAATTAAAAAAGAACTTATCATTTCATTAGAAAGAACGCCTTGCTATGGTACTTGCCCTATTTATAAAATGGAAATTTTCTCTGACGGCTCTGCCTTTTATCATGGAAAACGCTTTGTAGAAAAAATAGGAAACTATGAATTTTCGGTAAGCAAAGAAACTTTAAATTACATCCTAAAAAAAGCAGATGAAATTGGCTTTTTTGAATTGGAAGATAAATACACAGCAAACATTACCGACTTACCAAAGACCATAACTTTCATTAAAAACGGAAAAGATAATAAAAGGATTACCGATTATTATGGCGCTCCAAAAGCCCTGAAAGAATTTGAAAGTTTAGTAGATGGCTGTATCGATCACAGAAGAATGAAAAAATTAGAAGATTAGATTTTTTCTAAAAATAGTTCCATTCCTTTTCTTTTCTCTTCATCTAATAAATAAGAAATTTTATTGTTTAGATAATCCTCAGGATTTTTGCAATGGCTATAAATATCAGATGCTGACTTAATGGCTTCTTCAATATTTTCAACTCCAAACTTAAGTGTATTATTAAATTCTTTTTTAAAACCTTCATCTAGTTCTTTGTTTGCAATCCAACAAGCGAAAACAAAAGGCAATCCAGTCATTTGTTTCCAAATATCTGACAAATCATAAGAATATTTAAATTTATCTTGGAAATGAAAAGATCTATCACCTATTATAAGTCCAGCAGTTTTGCCGCTTATTTGAGTTTCATAATTTTCATTTGCATCAATCAGTTTTGGAGAAATTCTCCAATGTTCTTTTAGTAAAATTTTTAACAACTCCACTGATGTTCTGGACTGATAATCTAATAGAATACCCTCAACTGAATTAAAAGGAACATCCGAAAAAAAACAAACTGTATCTACAGCACCATTAGCCCCAATGCAATAATCAGAAATAATTTGAGCATCTTCTAATCGCTTTAACACTACAATAGGAACCAAACCAATATCTACTTCTTTTGAAAGTAATTTTTCTGCACAAGCGGAAGGAATATCCAAACTGATATCCAATTTTTTATCTAATCCGTATTGCTTTAATCCATAAATAAACGGAAGGGTATTAAGGTAGGAAACAACTGAAAGTTTGTATTTCATTAGAAAATCCCAAATTGTTTAATAAATAAAATTGTGATATAGATACTTACAAAAAATTTGAGAACTGTACCGCCCAAAAAACCAGCTAATGCACCCATTGCAATTTTTATTGCACGATTTGTATCTTCCTTTACTTCCATTTTTGCTCCTAAAAATGCACCAATAAACGGGCCAATTATTACACCAAATGGCGGAAAAAGTAAAAGCCCTAAAACCAATCCTAAGATGGTACCATTGATCGCTTTTTTCCCTCCTCCAAATTTTTTAACTCCATAAACTTGTAACCAATAATCCAGAAATGTAATAAGAGAAACGATTGCAGCTAATAACCATAAAGTTTCTACGTCAATAGTGTATGAAGTGAAAAAATGAAGAAGCAAAAGCCCTAAAAATGAAATGGGAGGACCTGGCAAAGCAGGAATTATACAGCCAATAAGTCCAATTAGCAAAAGTATAATTACCAAAACTATTATTAAATCCATTTTTCAAAAATACGAAAAGAAAAGTAGGCAAATGACTTTATTTATGATTTAGCAAAATCGGAGTCATTACACAATTATTTAGTAAATTCGCAGCTTCTTTAAAACGGATAAAAATGGATTTAACTTCTTTAACTGCAATATCGCCAATTGATGGAAGGTACAGTGAAAGAACAAAAAATTTAAAGCAGTATTTTTCGGAAGAAGCTTTGATAAAATATCGGCTTTTGGTGGAAGTGGAATATTTTATTGCTCTATGCAATAGTTCCATTTTACAGTTGAATCATTTTCCTGCTGAGAAATTTTCTGATTTAAGAAAACTATACAAAAACTTTTCTGTAAAAGATGCGCAAAGAATAAAAGATATTGAAAGCAACACCAACCATGATGTAAAAGCTCTAGAATATTTTTTAAAGGAAGCGTTTGACGAATTGGGGTTGCAAGAATTCAAAGAGTTTATTCATTTCGGCCTTACTTCACAAGATATTAATAATACTGCAGTTCCACTTTCAATTAAAAATACCATAGAGGAAAATTATTTACCTCATCTTAAAGAAATATTAAAAGATTTAGAAGGAAAAGCAAAAGAGTGGAAAGAGGTTTCTATGCTAGCCAGAACACATGGACAAGCGGCTTCGCCAACAAGGTTAGGAAAAGAAATAATGGTGTTTGTAGAGCGAATTGAGAATCAATTAACACTATTAAAAAGCATACCTTTCTCTGGGAAATTTGGTGGAGCAATAGGCAATTTTAATGCACATCATATTGCTTATCCGGAAATTGATTGGGTAAATTTTACCAATAACTTTACTTCCTCTGCACTAGGGTTGCAACGACAACAAACTACAACACAGATTGAGCATTACGATAATTTAGCAGCACTTTTAGATAATTTAAGTAGAATCAATACCATACTTATTGATTTTTCCAGAGATATCTGGGCTTATGTTTCTATGGATTATTTCAAACAAAAAATCAAAAAAGGAGAGATTGGTTCATCTGCTATGCCGCATAAAGTAAACCCCATTGATTTTGAAAATGCAGAAGGAAATTTGGCAATGGCAAATGCTATTTTTGGATTTTTAACAAGTAAACTTCCTATTTCCCGTCTGCAAAGAGATTTGACAGATAGTACAGTACTTAGAAATATTGGTGTTCCCTTTGCCCATACTATTATTGCATTTACTTCATTGGAAAATGGAATAGATAAATTATTGCTTAACAAAGAAGCAATTGATGCCGATTTAGAAAATAATTGGGCAGTAATTGCTGAGGCGATTCAAACCATTTTAAGAAGAGAAGGATTTGCAAATCCTTATGAAACTTTGAAAGAACTTACCAGAACAAATGAAAAGATTACTAAGGACAGTATTGCTGATTTTATTTCAAATTTGGACGTTTCTGGGGAAGTGAAAAAAGAGTTATTGACAATTACACCTTTTGATTACACAGGAATTTAAGCAGTAATCTTGTGTTTGCTAAGGTAATCTTCCCAATTCCAAATAAAGTGAGATATTAAGTTTTTAAGCTCTTGGAACAAAACAGGATTTGGCTCATTTTTTCTTCTAAATAAATTTACCTGAAAATCATTGATATTGTATTTATCAAAAACGGCAGTAGCCATTGCTTCAATACAATTGTCTGATTTTCTTAAAAGCTCATCTAAATAGGTACAATAATCTCCTAATTGCTCTATAGCAATTTCATTTTCTCCCTCCATCTTATTTGCCATCATATCTAGTAGGTGGTTGTGCAAATCTTCAGCATGCTCTTGCTCAAAAAAAGTAGGAATCATTTTTAGGTTCCCAACAAAAACTATTAATCGAAACCATTTGATGTCTTTATTTGTTAGGTGCGGATTACGCTCTAAATTATTATTATTATTTAAGAAATCTTGAATTTCTACAAAACCATTTACTATCACTTCATCTAGGGTTTCAACAAGAAGATGAGCTGTTTTACTTCCAGTTATTTTTTTCTTTTTTGATAATATCCCTAAAAACTTTATCATCTCAGATTGTTCAAATTAAAATGTACCCTTGCTTTTCCCATAATTTTTTCGCCAATAGCAAGACAAGCAGTTGCAGCGGGTGATGGAGTATTAAGAACATGTAAATTATTTTTATTTTTCACTATTTTAAAATCATCAATTACTTCTCCATCACAACCTAAAGCCATAGCCCTCACGCCACTTCTACCTTCATTAATATCCTCCATTTCTAAAGTTGGAATCATCTTTTTTAACTCTTTCAAAAATAAAGCTTTTGAAAAAGCCCTCCGATACTCATTGAAGCCAAATTTCCAATGATTTATGAACAACCTCCATGTACCTAAAAAGCTAAGTGCTTCAAAAGTATCCTTCCATGAAAAATCCATTTTTTTATAACCCTCTCTTTTAAAAGTAAAAACCGCATTCGGGCCGCACTCAATACCACCACCAATCATCCTCGTGAAGTGAATACCCAAAAATGGAAACTCAGGATTAGGCACTGGATAAATAAGGTTTTTTACTTTGCTTTTTGCCTTGTCTGACAAGTAGTAATAGTCGCCTCTAAAACCAACAATCTGCATCTCTAATTTTACCTTATCTTTTTTAGCTAACCTATCAGAAAATAGACCTCCACAAAAAATAGTATGTTTTGTTTTGCACACTCCATTTGTTGAAAACAACAGCCCATCATCTACATCTAATAATTCACAATTAAAAGCTATTTTACTTTTCGGGTTCATCTGTTTTATCAAATCTGCAAGCTTATTGCAAACTGCTTTATAGTTAATAATACCTGCCTGAGGAACCCAAAGAGCTGCAACTCCTTCTGTATTTGGCTCAATTTTTTTGAACTCTTGAGGAGTAAGCATTTTTAACCCTTCTAAACCATTTTTCTCTCCATTTATTTTTAACGCTTCCAATCTTTCATTTTCATCCCTATTTGTAGCAAGAACAATTTTACCACAAATGTCATGAGTTATATTATTTTCTTTTGCAAATTCAATTAATTGTTCTCTTCCTTTAACACAATTTTTTGCTCTTAAAGAATCTGGCCTATAATAAAGTCCTGAATGAATAACTCCAGAGTTCCTTCCTGTCTGATGAGAAGCAAGTTTGCTTTCTTTTTCTAAAATAATTAGATCTAATTTTGGAAATTCCTTCTGAATTTGATAGGCAGTAGCTAATCCTACTATTCCTCCACCAACAATTGCTATATCATATGTAGTTTCTTGCATTTAGTAACTACTTATTTCCTTTAATGGTAAATACACGCGAGATGTTAAAACCAAAATAAATATCTGCATCCGCCCAGTTTCCTGTGGTTTGATGAATAAATGCTGGTTCAATCATTGCTGGGGAATTACTCAAATGCAACTGAAAAACATGCCCGCCTGTTTCAATATCAAAACCAAATGACAATACATTACTATTTATTTCTCCGTTTATCTGCATAAAATATTCTGCATTTACAGAAATGTGCTTTGTTAGTTTTCTCCGCCCTCCAATACCTAACGAATACTTGTCATTCGCCTCATTTTTAGTTTTAACTAAATTATAATGTATCATTGTAGGCGAAAATTGAATCGTTAAATCTCTATTTATTTTTCGAGCCAATAATAGCTGATTTGCAAATACCAATTGATTAGTAAATAAAAATTGTTCCTGCTGTGCCTCAGTAGATTTCCACTGTTGTAGGTAAGCTGATGAATTAATTACAAACGCAAAAGGAAAACCCCCTTTTACCTGTCTTTTTATTCTAATTTTAGCATTTGCATCTATTGTTTTAATAGCCGAACTTCTTCCTAATCCAATTGACAACCAA
>CAJWUS010000054.1 GCA_913047525.1 uncultured Flavobacteriales bacterium
TATGAAAGGGGAAAAATTCTTTTAAAAAATCTGGTAATATATACTGAAAGGCTCCTATACAACCAAAAAACAAAGCTCCTAAAAGAGAGAATAAAGCTAATTTAACGAAAGACAAACCTATTTGTTTTTTCATTTCTTTTTCTCAATTGTACCATACCAATTTACATCAAAATCTAATATAGGGAATTCCCCTGAAGAATCAACCTCTTTCAAAAGCTCTATAAGTGCATTAATTTCATCATCACTTAAATCAAATTTTGGCATTCTACTGCTTCCATTTCTGATAAATGTTTCTGCATATTTTTCGCCCTTTTCTGATATTGTGTTAGTTAGGTCAGGTCCTAGATATCCGCCTAAACCATATATCTGATGGCAGGAAATGCAATTATTTTTCTGAAAAATATCCTTACCCTCAATAGCTAAAGTAGAAATTTTCTTTCTTGCCTCTTTTGTATGCATTACTTGAGTATATACAGCAAAACTGTAAATAAAATATGCTAAAACGAAAAAGAGTAATATTTTTATTGGTAATATTAACCTCATAATAATCAAATATGCAAAACTGCAAATATAAATAATCATATCTATAGAACAAGAACAGAGTGAAATTTTATAAAGATCAACAATTAAAACACCTCTTTATTTATATTCTATAACAGATATAATTTTCTTTCTGAATTAGTTACTTTAAGTATATTTGTATTAATCTTGAAATTAAATATTAATCTTAAAGAAAGAGAATGAAAAATATATCCGTTGTATTATTTATATCCATGACTCTACTATCTTGCGTAGAGAACGTAAAGAACCCAGAAGTAGTTATTAAAGGAAAAGAAATTAATCCAATGAGAGATAAAGGAGTTGGGCCAATAACGGAATTAGATATAAGTAGCCAAATCAATGAAGCAATGGCTGAAGAGGGGAAAATAATATTTAATAATCTATGTTCTGTTTGCCACAAATTAAACCAAAGACTTATAGGGCCAGAATTGACAGGGGTTACAAAAAGAAGAACTCCAGAATGGATAATGAATATGATTATGAATCCTGAACAAATGGTTAAAGAAAATACCGCAGCAAAAAAACTACTCATAGAATACGCATCTCCAATGACCAATCAAAATTTAACAGAGAATGAGACAAGATCTATTCTTGAATATCTTAGAAGTAATGACAAAAAAATATTAGATGCAAAGAAAAAACAATTTTAAGAACTCTATGATAAGGGAAGCTAAACGCTAACCTTTTTGTCAACTCAAAACATCAAAGAATAAATTTATCAATCCTCTGTTTTACAGCACGACGAATTACAACAACATCCCATTGCCGCAGCAATTAGAAAAAGAGCATACGCTGTAAGTGTTGGAATTAGATCCAACCCATCTTTTGTAAAAGTATGATACATCAAACAAATAAAACCAGCTACCCACGCAACACAAAATAATAAATGACACTTTTTTGTTTTCATAATTTATAGATTTAATTTTTACAAAGTTACAAAAAAATCCGGGATGAGAGGACGACATTTTACTAGATTAGACCCATCATTTGGGAAAAATAATTATCTTACTGAAGCCATTGAACATCTAACGTCATATCTACACCGCTACTAATAATATTAATTTCTGTAGGATACTTAGAACCATCAGTAGGGGCATAATTGTTTGGGGTAAAACTACACGAACCAATCAATTCATTTCCTCCGATCCCAGCCACCACATCATTATCCCAGAGTTCAATAGTATAATCTTGTGATAGATTATTTACGGCATAGGGTAAATTTTCTGTAAATAATATTGGAAAGACCGATATATTGTCTTGAGAACTTGATGAAGCAACCTCAATGCCGCCTTGTTTTAGTACATAAAAAATATCTGGATCACTTGTTAATCCAGTGATATCCCAATCCCAATCAGATCCATTGTTAGTCATAGGTATTGCATCAATTTTAATACTAGATAATGTTAATCTAGAAGGTGCTGAGTTGACAGTAATAGTGTCTATAAATATATCCTCATGATCTAAGATACTAGCAGTTAACGACACAGTGTAATCTCCACCTAATGTATAAAGATGTGTTGGGTTCTCTTCATTTGAAAAATTTCCATCTCCAAAATCCCAATAATATGTATCTGAATTTGCTGAATAATTAGTAAAAACAAATAAAGTAGGAGCAAAATCATTACTAGCAGTATAGCTAAAGTTTGCAACAGGCAAATTAACATACTCGCAAGAACCATCATCATTAGTAGCAAGCGGATTGTAGTTGGTAGCATTGGGATCCATACAACCATTAATAGTCGCAACATCATCATCTTCTTTTTTACAAGTTGTAAAAAGTAGCGGCAAGCAAAGTAAAATCAATATTCTTTTCATTGTTATATTTTTAGTTAATATAAGTAGTAGTTTTTTCATTCTAAAAGAATAAATGCAACTTCTCTTTCTTTCGCCATTTTGCCTGGCTGCTATATTCTACAAAATAAATAAGCACATCTGCTTGTGAAGAATATTCAGTAAAAAATATTTTTTTATCAGCCTGTGAGGCATATTCTACAAAAAACCATTTACCATCATTCTTACCTGCTTGTGAGGAATAATCTACCTTAAATACATTCAAATCTGCCTGGCTCTCATAGTCCACTACAAATACTTTAATATCTGCCTGGCTAGCATATTCTACAGAGAATACTTTTTGTGCAGAAATATTTGTTACAATAAAAAAAGTTGCTATGATTAAGAAGAATTTCATTTTGTAAATATAGAAAAAATCTGCAATTAAAAACTAACAACTAAAAACAAGCAACTAAAAACTAATCTTATATTTGCCTACTGAAAAATACATCAAGATGAAAGAAGTTTCAGAAAGGTTAAATCGCCTAGCCGAATCGGCAACACTGGCTATGGCTAGAATGAGCCGAGAGCTAAAAGCAGAAGGTTATGATATTATTGCATTAAGTTTGGGTGAACCCGATTTTGATACTCCAGATTTCATTAAAGAATCGGCAAAAAAAGCAATTGACAATAATTTTTCTCACTACACTCCTGTTCCAGGTTTGTTAGAATTGCGTAAGGCAATCTGCAGAAAATTCAAAAGAGATAATAATCTGGATTTCACAGTAGATCAGATTGTATGCTCAACTGGGGCCAAGCAATCCCTTGCCAATTTGTGTTTGAGTTTGCTAAACCCAGGAGATCAGGTGCTTTTGCCTTGCCCTTATTGGGTAAGTTATGCCGAAATTATTAAATTGGCTGAGGGTGTTTCTGTAGAAATTCCTTCTACTATCGCTACCGATTTTAAAGTGTCTGCTGATGAGCTGGAAGCTGCCATAACGCCAAAAACAAAACTCCTGATGTTCAGTTCTCCTTGTAATCCAAGCGGAACGGTTTATACTAAAGATGAGCTTACTTCTATTGCAAAAATGCTGGAAAAATATCCTGATATTTATATTATCTCTGATGAGATATATGAGCATATTAATTTTACGGATGCGCATTTTAGTATTGGTACAATTCCCTCTATGAAAGAGAGAACGATAACAGTAAATGGCGTTTCCAAAGGTTTCGCTATGACGGGTTGGAGAGTAGGTTTTATAGGTGCTCCACTTTGGATTGCAAAGGCCTGTAATAAAGTTCAAGGTCAAATCACTTCTGCTACTTGTGCTATTGCACAAAAAGCTGTGGAAACAGCCATGTTAGCTGAACCAAAAGCAGTGACTACTAAGATGAAAAATACTTTCTTAAGCAGGCGTGATATGATGCTTAAAGCATTAAACGAAATTCCTGGAATAAAATGCAATACCCCAAAAGGTGCTTTTTATATTTTCCCGGATGTATCTTATTATTTCGGTAAAAAAGATGGAGAAAATACAATAGCAAATGCAAATGATTTGTGTATGTATTTGCTCAATAAAGCACATGTAGCACTTGTTTCTGGAACTGCTTTTGGTAACCCTGAATGTGTCAGAATATCCTATGCAGCAGCTGACGATAAACTAATGGAAGCAGTCAAGAGAATGAAAGAAAAATTAGTCCAGCTAAAATGAAAAAAAAGGACATAATACAGCTTTTTGACTCTTTTAATAATATGAAAGTATTGATTGTTGGAGATGCCATGATTGACGCTTATATGTGGGGTAAAATTGAACGACAATCACCAGAAGCAGCAGTGCCAGTTGTTGAAATTGAGAAACACGAAAACAGATTGGGTGGCGCAGGAAATGTTGCCAGAAATATAAAATCCTTAGGAGCAACTCCTGTTTTGTGTTCAGTTGTTGGGGATGATTTCAGAGGCAAACACCTCAAGCAATTATTGAAAGAAGAAACTCTTTCCACTGTCGGAATTTTGACTGAAAAAAGTAGAAACACCACTGTAAAAACAAGGGTTATCAGTGAAAATAAACATCAGTTGCGAATAGATGAAGAGGATACCTTTTCTATAAAAGTGGAGCAAGAATTCTTGGAATTGGTTTATAGCAATATGAAAGATGTATCTGTGATTATTTTACAAGATTATAACAAAGGTGTTCTTACGCCTTTTGTTATTGAAAGTATCATTAAAAAAGCAAATACTTTAAACATCCCTACCATTGTTGATCCGAAAACCAAAAACTTTTTGGCCTACAAAAATTGTGCTATTTTCAAGCCAAATTTAAAAGAAATAAAAATGGGTTGTAACATCAATTTTGACGAAAATAATATTTCAGAAATTAACTCAGCTACAAAAGATCTACTGCAAATGATAACTGCAAAGGGAATCCTACTTACCCTTTCTGAAAAAGGAGTTTGTATACAAACAGCTGATATTTTTCATCACACCTTGGCCGAAAAAAGAAATATCATTGATGTATCAGGAGCTGGTGATACCGTTATTTCAACAGCTGCCCTTTGCCTTGCCGCTAATGTCGATTTTTTGAGTTTATCACAATTTGCTAATTTGGCTGGTGGTTTGGTGTGCGAAAAGGTTGGTGTAGTTCCTATTGAAAAAACAGGACTTCTGGAAAACGCAATTACCTATTTTACCAATTAAATGCCGCTTGAAATAAACAAAACAAAAGGAAAATTCGGGACAACTCCTGTATTTATGGCTTCTATCTCGACTATTTTGGGAGCTATTTTATTCCTGCGTTTTGGCTATGCAGTAGGAAATGTAGGGTTAATGGGAGCTATCGGTATTATCATTTTAGGTCATTTGATTACTGTACCAACTGCACTTGCCATTGCCGAAATAGCAACAAACAGAAA
Organism: uncultured Flavobacteriales bacterium; assembly: GCA_913047525.1. The sequence continues at coordinate 5,242 of CAJWUS010000054.1, forward strand.
AGTAGAAGGAGGAGGAGCTTATTATATTATCTCCCGTTCGTTCGGGCTAAATATTGGCGCAACAATTGGGATTGCACTTTATTTATCGCAAGCAATATCTGTGTCATTTTATATAATTGCTTTTGTAGAGTCTTTTTATCCTTTTGCTTTATTTTTAGTAGACAATTATTCTACTATGCCACAAATTCTTGCTGATATTATATTAGATAAAAAAATGATTGGTATAATTTCTATGGGATTACTCACAATATTAATGCTTACAAAAGGAGCAAATATTGGTATAAAAGCACTTTATGGGATTGTAGCTATTCTTTTTGTTTCCTTGCTATTTTTCTTTGTAGGAAGTCCTGTTGATGGCTATCATTTTGCTGATGTAAGTTTTGTAGACACCATTGCCAATTCTGAGGATTTCTTTTTAGTTTTTGCCATTATTTTTCCTGCTTTTACAGGAATGGCTGCTGGTTTAGGGCTTTCTGGCGATTTGAAAAATCCTAAATCTTCTATTCCAAGAGGAACTATCTTGGCAACTGTTATTGGTATTGTGGTTTATGTTTTGGTGGCTTTAAAATTGGTGCTTTCCGCTCCCTTAGAGAGCTTGGGTGCAGATCAACTTATTATGAGTAAAATTGCCATTTGGGGACCAATAATCCCTATCGGTTTAGCATGCGCTTCTATCTCCTCCGCACTTGGCTCGGTAATGGTTGCGCCAAGAACGCTTCAAGCATTGGGCTTTGATAAAATATTTCCACTTAAAAAATTAAATAGTTGGACAGCAAAAGGAAGGGAAAAGGATAACGAGCCAATCAATTCCTCTGTGATTACTTGTGTGTTGGTTCTGTTTTTTGTTGTTATTGGTGATATTAATATGGTGGCTCAAATTATTGCCATGTTCTTTATGATTACTTATGGTGCTATTTGTGCCATTTCATTTTTAGAACATTTCTCTGGCGATCCTTCATATCGTCCGGCTTTCAGATCTCGTTGGTATATATCGCTTATTGGTGCTGTATTATCGGTTTGGTTGATGTTCAAAATGAACACTTCTTTTGCTATTTTATCTATTATAATTCTGACCTTTTTCTATTATTACATTAGTAAAAGTTCAGGGGATAAAAGAGAAATAGTCAGTCTGTTTCGGGATGTATTGGTACAATTTGCAAGGCAGATCCAAATTTTTATACAGAAAAAGGGGTCTGATGATGAAAATCTGCATTGGCGCCCATTTGTAATCAGTATTAATGAAAAATCTTTTGAAAGGAAATCTGCTTTTGATATGTGCCGTTGGATCTCATATAAATATGGTTTCGGTACTTACATACAATATATAAATGGTTATCTGAGCAAAGATACATTTAAGCAATCAAAGGATGTTTTAAAGCAATTATTGAAAGATGAAAAAGTGTCAAAAAGTAATGTATATGTCGATAGCATTATTTCGCCTTCTTACACCTCAGCACTAGCGCAAGTTATTCAATTATCAAGTATTTCTGGTAAGGAGAATAACCTAATTTTATTAGCCTTTGAGGAGAGTGAAAAAGAAAGGTTTACAGAGATTTTAAGCAATTTCAAACTTTTGCAGGCAACCGGTTTTGACGTAGCGATTTACAAAACTGATGAAGAAAAAATAAATAATAAAGAAGAGATACATGTCTGGATTTCGTCCAGAGATTATGAAAATTCAAATATGATGATTCTACTCAGCTATATAATCTCCTCACATCCTGAATGGAAAAATGCAAAAATTAAAGTTTTCTCCATTTACCCAAATCAAGATGAATTTGAAAACTACAAAAAAAGAATGTTCTCATTTATTGAGTCTGGGCGACTACCAATCTCTCCTTTAAACTTAAAAATGATTCCGCAAAATGAAGAGGAAGGAATAAAATCTATAATAAATAAACATTCCGAAAAAGCAGATCTAACTATTGTTGGTTTCAGAAGAGAAATAGTTAAAAAACAAAAATTGGCAGCCTTTGAGGGTTATGAAAAATTAGGAAATGTTTTATTTGTTAATAGTTTGACAGGAAAGGAAATTGAATGATAAAGCCCCAGCAAGACTCCCAAATAAGTAAGAAATTGCAAGTCGCAAAAATGTTTGACAGCATTGCTAAAAGCTATGATTTTTTGAATCATACACTTTCTTTTGGCATGGACTTTTATTGGCGAAAAAAAGCCATTAGCAAGCTTACAAATAATCCTAAAAGAATATTGGATGTGGCATGCGGAACAGCCGATTTTGCCATTGCAACCAGCAAACTAAATGGGGTACATATTACTGGAATAGACATCTCCAAAAATATGCTTGAAATAGGAAGAAAAAAAGTAGAAAAAAAAGGATTGGAAAAGCAAATAAAATTAGAATTTGCTGATTCGGAAAACCTGCCTTTTGAGGATGAAAGTTTTGATGCTATAACGGCTGGTTTTGGCGTAAGAAATTTTGAAAACCTACAATTAGGATTATCCGAGATGAGACGTGTGCTGAAAAAAGATGGAATTGTTGTGATTTTGGAGCCATCTAAACCTAAATATTTTCCTATCAAACAAATATATAGTGCCTATTTTCATCAAATATTACCATTTTTTGGGCAACTCATCTCAAAAGACAAAAGGGCTTATAATTATTTGCCTGAATCGGTAGATGCTTTTCCTGAAAATGAAAAATTTATAGAAATTCTGAAAGAGGTAGGCTTTAGCAAAGTAAACTATCTACCCCTAACGATCGGAATAGTTTCACTGTACATTGCAATAAAATAAATGATAAATCGTTTTTTGGCTGAAATGAAAAAATTATTAGCAATATTATTACCTATTTTGTTTATCGCAAATATTCCTTTGCAGATTTTCGCACAAAAGCATCCTAAATTACAGAATCTTCCATTATACGATAAAAAAAAGATTCATTTCGGATTTACAATGGGAATAAATACAATGGATTTTAGGATAAAGCCTATTGCAAACATATCCGATTTAGACAGTTTATATGTGCTAGAATCGCAAAATCAAAAAGGGTTTAATTTAGGGATTGTATCAAATTTACGATTAAGTAAAGCTTTCGATTTGAGGTTTCTTCCCAGATTAGTTTTCTCAGAAAGAATTATTGAATATTCATTTATTGATGGGAATCGTAAAACTTATATGGAAACAAAACCAATTGAATCTACTTTTATCGACTTTCCAATTCTGATAAAATATAAATCCGAGCGTTACAATAATTTCCGCACTTATTTGCTAGGAGGAATAAAATACGGGATGGATATTGCATCACAAAAGGATATTGATGATGAAGGGCAGAAATTAGTAAAATTGAAGAAAAATGATTTAGGAATTGAAATTGGTTTTGGCATGGATTTCTATTTAGAATATTTTAAATTTTCTCCACAAATAAAACTCACTTATGGCATTTTAAATTTACTTTCAGAGGACGAAACTGTTTACACAAAATCGGTCAGTAAACTGACCACAAATTCGTGGATGCTGTCTTTTACTTTTGAATAAACAAGCTATTGATTCTCAATTTTTTATAAAAAATAGATACATTGAGTGTGGATGGGAAGGATTAAGATAGGAAAAACAAAAAACCCAATAAAAACTAGTTTACCGCCT
>CAJWUS010000055.1 GCA_913047525.1 uncultured Flavobacteriales bacterium
CAAGCTTTTGAAGAAGCTGGTCGATTAAGAGATAAAGAAAAGAATCTAATTGCTCAACTAGATCATGCCAAAGATATTTGGGAAAAGAATCTGAAGAGTAATCGAGAAACTGTTTCAGAAGAAAATATTGCAGAAGTAATTGCAATGATGACAGGTATACCTGTTCAGAGAATTGCAGAACAGGAAAGTAATAAATTGGTGTGTATGGGTGACGAGTTAAAAAAACATATAATCGGCCAAGATGGTGCAGTAAAGAAAATTGTAAAAGCAATAAGAAGAAACAGAGTAGGATTAAAAGATCCAAACAAACCAATAGGTTCATTTATCTTTTTAGGGGCAACAGGGGTTGGAAAAACGCATCTTGCTAAAGAATTATCAAGAGAATTATTTGATAGTACTGAAGCTCTTATCCGAATAGATATGAGTGAATACATGGAAAAATTCTCAGTTTCACGGCTTGTTGGAGCACCTCCAGGATATGTTGGTTATGAAGAAGGCGGACAACTTACCGAAAAGATAAGAAGAAAACCATATTCTGTTATATTATTGGATGAAATTGAAAAGGCACATCCTGATGTATTCAATCTTTTGTTGCAAGTGTTGGATGATGGGCAAATGACCGATAGTTTAGGAAGAAGAATTGATTTTAAAAACTCAGTTATCATCATGACTTCAAATATTGGATCTCGTCAATTAAAAGATTTTGGACAAGGCGTTGGCTTTAATACTTCTGCGAAAAAGAAAGGAGCTGATAAACATAGTAAAAGTGTGATTGAAAATGCACTGAAGAAAAGTTTTGCACCTGAATTTCTAAATCGAATTGATGATGTTATTATTTTTAATAATTTAACTATAGATAATATTAAACAAATTATTGATATCGAATTAGATAGCTTATATAAACGAATTGAAAGTATAGGGTATAATATTACAATTAGTGAAAAAGCAAAGGGATTTGTTGCGGAAAAAGGATTTGATCAAAAATTTGGAGCACGACCATTAAAACGTGCCATACAGAAATACATTGAAGATCCACTGGCAGAAGATATCATCAATTCAAATCTTAAAGAAGGAGATACTATTAAAATCAGTTTGAATAAACAGGAAACGGAATTAATTATAAAAATAGCTAAAACCAAAAAGAAAAAATCCGAACAAGCAGAGAAAGATAAATTAGAAGGGTAAGGATTCTCCTTCTGTTTCTGTTAGTTTTCTAAATATTGCTTGCAATTCAGAAAACATTTGCCCAGAATTATTTATTTTTCGTCTATCAATTTCTGCTACTCTTACCAACTCCCCCATTGTTCCTGTAGTAAATACTTCATCTGCATTGTATAGTTCTGTAACTGAGATATCTTTTTCAATTATTGGAATATTATTATTTATACAATGTTCAATAATAAGTCCTCTTGTAATTCCTGGTAAACATGCTCTAGGAAAAGGCGTAATTACAACTCCATCTTTAATCATAAAAATATTAGTTGCATTGGTTTCAGATACAAAACCATTTAGATCCAGCATTATAGCATCATCAACCCCTGCATGATTGGCTTCAATTTTTGCTAATATGTTATTTATTAGGTTTGCATGATGGATTTTTGAATCTAAACAAAGTGGTGAATTCCTACGAATACTTGAAGTCACTAATTTCAATTCTTTCCCTGAATAAATGGATGGCTTCCACTCTGCTAAAACAATTAAGGTGCAACCAAATTGATTTAATTTAGGATTCATGCCTGAAGTAATCTTTTCTCCTCTTGTTAGGGTTAACCTAATATGCGTATCATCTTTCATTCCATTAGCATCCAGAGTAGAAAAAACAGCATTTTTCACCTCCTTAAGAGAAGGAATATTTGCAAAATCCATACTTTTTGCCGATTCCATTAATCTACTTAAGTGTTGTTCAAAACAAAAGATTCTTCCATTATACACTCTTATTCCTTCCCAAACGGCATCACCCCCTTGTAATGAACTATCAAATACCGAAACTTTTGCTTGATCTCTATGAAGTAATTCTCCATTAATCCATACTTTAATATCTTTATTTCTTTTGTCAAATTGTTGTATCATAATTGTATTGATTTAGCAGTTAGAAATTCATAATAAGATAAACACTCTTCTGCCAGTTCTGCATTGCTATCCGTAAGTGTGATTTCTTTTTCAGTACAAGGTAGGAATCCAGTAGAGTTATGAATGTTTTTATACCAATAGCTAGCCCAAACACCATCTTCTTTTCTTGCTCCTTTTCCCCATTTTAACATACGCTCATCAAAGGGAATACCTAATAGAGAGCATAGTTTTTTAAGCAACTGTTTTGGGTTTTGTAATAAATATTTTGAATCCAATACGATTGGAGTTTTTCCTCTTTCTTCAAGCGCTAAATATAACTCGTATTGTTGCTTTACACCAATATCCTTCATAGTAGGATTCGAGATAACTTTGGAATAGGAAAAAATAATTTCTTGAGGGTTTCTGATAAAAATAATATTCATGACTTCTGATAAAAATTCAGTATCAATTCCAATCAAAAAATGAGTCATTAATTTATGAAACAATAACTTTTCGCTTTTTTGAAGAATTACTTCTCGTACTACCTTCTCTCCATCATTTTCTAAAGTTTTCAGCACTTGTTCTCTTGCTGGGTGTATTGCACCACTTACTTTGAGATAATGAGCATACAAAGGTTCATCAAAAACTTTAGTATCCTCTCTTTGAGCAAAAGCATACATAAGTGCTGTTGACACATTTCTTGGGCAGGACCATAAACAAATTGACTTATTCATTCAGCCAAAAATAAAAAAAAGGAAGACGAACGCTTCCTTTTTTAACTTAATTATTAAGTGTAATTTATTTCCCTTTTGTTTCTTCTTCCATCATTTTTAAATAAATATCCATTGCTGTTTCACTCATCCCTGTAAAAGAAAATCCTCCATCATGGAATAGATTCTGCATGGTTACTTTTCTTGTATAATCAGAAAATAATGAAATACAGTAATCTGCACACTCATCAGAAGATGCGTTTCCTAATGGGGATAAATCATTTGCAAACCTATAAAAGCCATCAAAACCTGCCACTCCACTACCGGCAGTAGTATCAGTTGGCGATTGTGAAATAGTATTGACTCTTACTTTATTTCTTAAACCATAATGATAGCCGAAACTTCTAGCTATTGATTCTAGCATTGCTTTATTGTCTGCCATATCATTATAAGTATGAAATACCCTTTGTGCAGCAATGTAAGATAGGCCTACAACAGAACCCCACTCATTCAAAGCGTCTAATTCCCAAGCAGCTTGCATAGTTTTATGAAAAGAGAGAGCGGATACATCATAACCTTTCATGTTCCAATCGTAATTTTGTTCATAATATTTTCTCCCTTTACGCACATTTACTGACATGCCAATAGAATGCAATACAAAATCAATCTTCCCACCTAACTCTTCCATTGCACATTCATATAATGCTTTTAAATCTTCCATAGATGTTGCATCAGCAGGAATAACTTTGGATCCCATTTTTTCTGACAGTTCATTAATAGTTCCCATTCTAAGAGCAATTGGCGCATTGGTTAATACAAAATTAGCTCCCTCTGCATGTGCATGTTCTGCTACTTTCCAGGCGATAGATTTACTATCTAATGCGCCAAAAATAATCCCTCTTTTCCCTTTTAAAATATTGTTTGCCATTTTGTATTACTTTATTTGCAAATATATACTTATTGATTTAATAATTCACCTGCATTTTTAATAGCAGTTGCAGTAATTTTTTCGCCGCTCAGCAGTTTAGCCAATTCATTTATTCTATCTTCTGTTTTTAATTCTTTGATTAGCGTGTTAGTTGTACCTGCTTTTATCTCCTTATAAATCAAGTAATGTTGATTTCCTTTTGCAGCAATCTGTGGTAAATGGGTAACTGCAATTAATTGTTTTTGCTCGCCTATTTTTTTCATCATCTCCCCCATCAAATTAGCAATTTCACCAGATACACCACTATCAATCTCATCAAAAATAAGCGTTTCAGTATTTTGGTATTTTGCCGATATATATTTAATAGCAAGCATCAATCGTGATAGTTCTCCTCCAGAGATAATACTACTTAATTTTTCTGCTTTTATTCCTTTGTTTGCCGAAAACAAAAATACCACTTCATCTTCTCCATTAATACTTAAAATATCCAACTCTTTTATTTCAATACTAAAAACAGCAAATGGCATCCCTAATCTTTTCAGAATAGATTTAATTTGATTTTCAATATCTGGGATGGTGCTTTTTCTGTTTTTTGATATTCTTTTGGCTAATACCCTTATTTTCTGTTCTTTTATGATTACTTCATTTTTTAGGTTCTCTATCTCAGTATCATAATTTGATAATTGATTTAATCGATTCTGTAAATCCTCTTTTAACTCAACAAGTTCAGAAAGCAGATTTTTCCTATGCTTTAAAAGTAAAGAATTGAATATATCTAATCTGGCATTTAATTGATTCAGTCTATCCGGATTAGAAACGGATTGTTCTTTCAAAGAGAAAAGATCGGTACTAATATCTTTTAATTCAATAACTGTTTTCTCAAATCGTTCATTTATCTCAAACAGCTTTTTATTAAAATCTGAGATTTCAGATAAGTCCCTTACAATTTCAGAAAGTAAATCTAAAGCGCCATTTTCTTTTTCCAAAAAGTTTACTCCCTTATCTAATACATTCGCAATTTGTTCCGCATTATTAAGCATTGCCAACTCATCCTCAACTTCCTGCATTTCTCCTTCTTGTAAATTTGCATTCTCTAATTCATCCAACTGAAAGGTGAGAAATTCTAATTCTGATAAGGATACTTCTCCTTTCTCATTTAGTGATTTTAATTGTCTTTTTAGTTGTAAGAACTTTGAATATTCATCTTTATATTCTTGTAAAAGCGTATTATGCCTACAAAACTGATCGAGTAACAAAAGTTGATTATTTGTATCCTTTAAGGTAAGGGATTGGTGCTGAGAATAAACCTCAATAATCCCTTGGCAAAAAGATTTCAAGATGGAAAGTTTTACTGGCGTATCATTGATAAAAGCCCTGCTTTTTCCTGAAGGTGTGATTTCTCTTCTTAGAATTGTTTCCTTCTCAAAATCAAGATTGTTCTCCTGAAAAAAAGATTTGTATCTATTTTCTTTAATCTTGAATTTTCCTTCAATGATGCATTTTATTTGCGGATTATTCAAAATAGAGGTATCGGTTCTTTGTCCTAAAATTAAGGAAAGCCCGCCAAGCATAATCGATTTTCCTGCTCCTGTTTCTCCCGAAATTACATTAAACCCATCCTGGAATTGAACAGAAAATTCATCAATAAGCGCATAGTTTTTTATAAAAAGGGTTTCTAGCATTTATTTACCTTCACTTTGCGAGGTTATGGCTTGATATTTAGTAGAATTAGCAGGATCAATTTCAGTTAAAAGTTTGACAATTCTTGCCTGCTCATTTGGGAAAGCCTCTGAGTAAATCTTAATGATTTCATCCGCTTTTGCATCAAAGAAAATTTTCAATATAAAAGCTGAAGGGTTATCTCTATAAACTCCTCTTAGTTCTTCCAAAGCTTCTGTAATATCATATCGTCCATCCTCTGTTTTTTCTGATAACATATCCATCCCTGCTCTATGATACCTATAATAACAATTGTGAATTTCTTCATAGCGTGTATCTAATAAATCATGAACAAGCCAGTATCTGTTTTTATCACTCTCAAATGCTTTCCAACCGGTTTCTCTGGCATTTTGTGCATTATTCACAATATTTTGTGCTTTAATGTAATAGGGTGCGCCACCATATTCTGAGAAAGCATCAAAGTCAAGACCTAAAACGATATAAACATAGTAAGCTAAAACAGAAGTTAAATTAGAAAGATGGGTATTTTCATTAAATTCTAAGGATTGGTATTCTAAATAGCGAAAGCGGAAATTGTTATCCAAATAATTAAGCATTGTCGATTTGTAGGAAGTGCCATAAATTGGACGTGTACTCTGAATTTGAATAGATGCTTTGTATTCATCATTCGAAACTTTTTCCTTAATGTTTATCAAAAAAGTGCATTCTATTCTTTCTTCATTTTTCACGCTTGCATCCGTCCATTTAGTATTATTCACAAACTCATAAATAGCAGTTTGCAGAGTTTGGAAGACCTTTCTGTCAGAGGTTTGAATTTGAGAAGCATTTACCTGAACATTACAGAAAAGCTCTTGTGCATTAACACCATGAGAAACCCACATTAAAATAATAAACAAGATTTTTTTCATGATATTTTTAGTATTATTTTACTGATAATGTCTTTTGCTACTTCTCTTTTATGTTTTAACTCAAATTCTTCTATTTTATTATCTTTTTCAATAATAGTGATTTTATTAGAATCATAGCCAAATCCTGCACCTTTTTCATTTAAAGAATTTAAAACAATCATGTCCAGATTTTTATTGATTAATTTCTCTTTTGCATTTTCAAGTTCATTTTCAGTTTCTAATGCAAAGCCCACCAAAATTTGGTTTTCTTTTTTTTCTTGACTTATCTCCAATAAAATATCGTTTGTTTTAGTAAGTGATATATCCCAATTTCCATTTGATTTTTTCACTTTTTGACTTGCTATATTTTCTATTTTATAATCAGAAACAGCAGCAGAGAAGATAGCAATATCAGCATCTTCAAAATGGTCTTTTACACTCCTTTGCATATCCTTAGCAGTTTTTACATTAATTTGCAATACATTAGAATTTTCTACCTTTAAATCGGAAGGGCCCATAATAAGGGTAACCTCTGCTCCCATTTTAGCTGCTTGCATTGCTAAATGGTAACCCATTTTACCAGAAGAATGATTACCAATAAAGCGAACAGGGTCAATTGGCTCGTAAGTTGGGCCAGCAGTAATCAGTACTTTTTTTCTCGAAAGAGGTAAATCGGCACTTAAATCTTTTTTGATAAAATCAATAATGTCTTCCGGCTCAGCCATTCGACCCTTTCCCACTAATCCACTAGCCAATTCCCCAAAAGTTGGGGCAATAAATTTGTTTCCAAAACTTATTAATTTTTCAATATTCTGCTTTGTGCTAGAGTGCTTATACATATCTAAATCCATAGCTGGTGCAAAATAAACCGGGCATTTGGCAGAAAGATAAGTGGCTAGTAAAAGACTATCACATTCTCCTGCTACCATTTTTGCCATGGTTTTGGCTGTAACTGGTGCAATAAGAAGCAAATCAGCCCATTGTGCTAAATCGACATGACTAATCCAATCTTTTGTATCACCCTCTACCATCTTTGTTAGTACAGTGTTTTCTGATAAAGTAGAAAGGGTAAGTGGCGTTACGAAATCTAATGATGCATCTGTTTGAATTACTTTTACAAGTGCTCCTGCCTTTTTAAATTCTCGAACAATAAAAGCAGATTTGTAAGCTGCAATACTAGCAGTAACTCCTAATATTACATTTTTGCTTTTAAGCATCTTTTTCTTCTTCTGGTTTGCTTGTTGTATCTTCTTCCTCTTTCTTTTCAACTTCTCTTATATAAACCTCATCTTCCAACAATTCTTTTACTGCAATTGCCCAAGGTTTTGGAAGTCGTTCATAGAACTTTGACACTTCAATTTGTTCTGAGTTTTCAAAAACCTCTTCCAATTCTTCAGAATAGGTTGCAAATTCTTCTAATTTAGCTAAAAGTTCTACTTTCATTTTTTCGTTAATTTGCTCACTTCTTTTTGCTAAGATGGATAAAGATCGATACACATTGCCCGTTTTTTCAACAATATCCTTTACATCTCTTGTAATTGTTGTTTGCTCTGCTCCTGTTTTCTTGAATTCCATAATTTTAAGTTTGTTTAATGGTTTCTATTAGTTTTAATGTTTTTTGTTCTGTATTTTTAGCTTGTTTTAAAAAATTACTTTCTGGATATTTTTCTAAAAATTCTTGGTAAGCATCTATTGTATTTTCTAATCGTTCTTGTTTTTTGGTGCTAATACTGTTTTTTGCTAATAGGAAAGAGGCTTCTGTAATAAGGAAATAGATTTCTTCTTCATATTTACTTCCTGGAAAATCAACTAATACATTTTTGAGTGCAATAATTGCCGATTTATGATATTCAGTTATGTAATATTGTTTGGCATTATAAAATGCTTTTTTTGCTAATTTCTCTCTTAATTCGTCAATCAGATTATTACACTCTTTTACCCTTTCGCTTTTTGGATAAAGATTGGTAAAAAGTTGCAACTGATTGATTGCTTTATAAGTATTTTTACTATCTAATTTATAAATGGGAGATTCTAAATAATAACAATAGGCAGTCATGTATTGGCACTCCTCAGTATGCCTACCGCTTGGAAAAGTTTGCGCATAAGTATCGAACAAATAACTTGCCATCAGATGCTCACCTAATGAGTAATGACAATAAGCATAATAATAATTTACTTCTTCTGCTTTTGCTGAGCCTCTGAAAGCTGTGGAAAGTTCTTCTAGGAGTGGCAATGCTCGATTAAAATCATCTTTTTCATAATAGGCTACTGCCTTTTCAAATTTCAAATTAAGGTCAGTACTTTTGAGTATTTTCTGATACTTACTGCAAGAAGCAAGAAGTAATAAAAATAATATGGGAATAAGTATTTTTTTCATTATTAAATTTAAGAGGCCGCAAAAATAAAACTAATAAATGGTCTTTGCAAAATTATTTTTCAAATAGCTATATTCTTATTTGCATTGCATAATAAAACAAGAAATATTTAATATTATTGCAACTATGGATATATTCGAAAAAATAAGGAATAACAGAGGCCCGTTGGGACAACACGCTAAGAA
>CAJWUS010000056.1 GCA_913047525.1 uncultured Flavobacteriales bacterium
ATCCGGTGGATCCTAATATAGCAATTTGTTTCTTTTTTTTCTCCATTAAAATGCGGTTAATTTATCAGCAATTTTTCGATCATTTGACAATCTAGGAATCTTGTTTTGCCCCCCAAATTTCCCAATTGACTTCATATACTCCCTAAAACCATTCTTACTAATAAGTGTAATTTCTAAAGGACGCAGGACATTTCCTAAAATTAAATCTTTGTAATAAGAGTTTTGTTTTTGCAAGGCTTCATCAACCAAGAGCTTAAAATCATTAAGCTTCTCAGGCTCTTTTTCAAACTCAATTAACCATTCGTGATACGGCAATCCGTTTTTAGGATTAACCTCTGGGGCAACATGAAATTCATTTACTTCAGCATAGTATTTTTGTAGAGCTTCTTTTAACGAATTTTCTACCTCCTCCGCAATTACATGCTCTCCAAAAGCAGAGGTAAAATGCTTAATCCTACCACTCACAATTATTCTGTACGGATTAATAGAAACAAATTTTATTGTATCCCCAATATTATATGCCCAAAGCCCAGCGTTGGTATTTAAAATAATTACATAATCCACCCCAATCTCTACATCAACAAGCGAGATTCTTGTTGGATTATGATCAAAAAATTCCTCCGTTGGAATAAATTCATAAAATATTCCATGATTCACACAAAGCAACAGGCCCTCTTCTTTTTGGGAATCTTGATAAGCTATAAAACCCTCTGAAGCGGGATAAAGCTCCACCATATCAACCTTTTTGCCAATTAATTTTTCAAAGGACTTTCGGTAAGGCTCATAGTTTACCCCTCCATAAATAAAAAGGTCAAATTTAGGGAAGATATTTTTTATAAGTTTCCCTGTTTTATCTTGTAGCCTTTCAAAGTACATCTGGACCCAAGGAGGGATTCCAGAAATTAAACTCATGTTCTCAGGAAGCGTTTCATCAACTATTGCATCAACTTTTGTTTCCCAGTCAGCAATGCAATTGGCTTTAAAAGAAGGCAATCGGTTTTTTGTTAGGTAAGCAGGAATATGATGGGCTACAATCCCTGATAATCTTCCCGTAAGAATATCTCCAGTTTTTGTAAGTTCAGGACTTCCTTGCAAAAAAATCATTTTTCCGTTTACAATGGAGGTATTTTTGGTTTCAGCAATATAACTCAATATCGCATCACGAGCAGCAGTAATATGATGTGGCATAGACTCCTTACTGATAGGAATATATTTTACGCCTGAAGTTGTTCCTGAAGTTTTACAAAGGTAAAGGGGCTTCCCTGGCCAAAGAGTATTTTCTTTTCCGTCAATTATTTCTTGTACAGAGTCCTTCAAATCTTCATAATCTCGTACTGGAACATTATTTTTCCAATCGGCATAGTTTGCGATTTCTGAAAAGGAATGGTCTTTCCCAAATTGGGTATTTTTAGCTTGTTTTACCAATGATAGTAAAAGGTCTTGCTGAACTTTTACTGCATTATTTTTCCACGTATTATTTTTAGAAATAATATATTTTGCGAAAGGTAAGCTCAAAGCTGCTTTTACAGTCATAACTAAAAAGAAATATAGTTTTCAGGGTTTACAGGCGCTCCTTTATGCCAGAGTTCAAAATGTAAATGAGGGCCTGAAGAAAGCTCTCCTGAATTTCCGATAATCGCTATTACCTCTCCAGACTTTACATATTCTCCCGTTTTTTTAAACAATATAGAATTGTGTTTATAAAGAGAAAAAACCCCATTCGCATGCTGAACGCCAATCACATATCCAGTTTCTGATGTCCAATGGCTTATAACAATTACTCCGTCAAATACACACTTTATCGGCTCATCTTTTTTTGCCACAATATCTGTGCCAAAATGCTCTTTTTTACGATTAAACCCATTGGTAACAACTCCTTTTATAGGGCTAAAAAACAAGATATTTTCCATATCAAGACTTCCTTTTTTGTCAGAAGAAGAAAGAGAAATTTTATCTTCCCCTTCCACTGCAATTCTAAGAAGGGAATCTTCTTTCGACTTTTTAAAAGAGAGCTCGGCTTCAAAGGAAGAAAGAGTAAGAATATTTTCAGTTGAAAGGTTAATAGGGTCTTCCCCGTTTACAATAGCAGAAATATTTTTGAGGTAGAGTTCATTCACCAATAGTTTTTTCTCTAAAGAATCAGTTTTAAGCGTTATAGCAATTAATTCTTTATACAAATGGCTACTTGCTTTTCCTGGCACATATTCATTTAAAGGAGTGTAGCCAACAAGCAAAAGAAAACAAACAAATAACAAAATACACCCAATCGTCAAAACAGAAATTACATCTAAACTTGAAAAACGAAACGAAAATCGATCTTCAAGAGTGCTGTCACTCATAACAATTAAGCGAGACTTTTGTTTAAGCTTGCTAAAAAAAGAATTACCGGCTTTCCCTTTCATAAATTAAGGCAAATATCAAAAAAATAAATTTCCTCCACAGTAGAATACATACCAAAAAATAAAATATTTTTGCGCAAAATTAGTTTAATTGCTGTAAATGAATTTGATAGAAAAAAATAAAGTCACAAACTTACTAATATTATTTTTTATTACTCTAGTAATATACTCCTGCTCAACTAAAAAGAATAATTTTATGAACAGGAAGTATCACAATACTACTGCAAAGTATAATGGCTATTTTAACGGAAAAGAGAGTTTAAAAGCCGGGATTAAAAAGCTAGAAGAAAACCACAAAGACGACTTTTCAGAAATAATCCCTGTTTTTAAAACAGGGGAGTTAGCAAAAAACCAAACAATTCATCCATATATGAATAAAGCCATTGAAAAAGGGTCGATTGTGATTCAGCGCCACTCTATGAATATTAGAGGAAAAGAGTATAACAAATGGATTGACGATAATTATTTTATGATTGGAAGGGCTTATTTTTATAAAGGAGAACTTGATGAGGCCATCAAAACATTTAACTATATAAAAGAGAATTATAAACGCAACCCCATAAAATATGACGCATCACTTTGGCTGTCAAGATGTTTTGCGGAAAAAGAAGATTATGTGGCTGCAGAAATGGAATTAGACCAACTGCAAACAGATAGAAAGTTCCCTGAAAAATTAGAGGATGATTTAGCAATAATCCTTGCTGATTTTTACTTAAAACAGGACAATTATATCTTAGCATTAGACGAATTAAATACTGCAATAAAACGTATTAAAAAAAGGAAAAAGAAAACAAGGCTTTATTTCATTTTAGCACAATTAAATCAGCAACACCAAAACTACAATAAAGCCATTTCCTACTATGAAAAGGTAATAAAAGCCAATCCGGAATATGAAATGGTATTCAATTGTAAGATTAATAAAGCGCAATGTGTTCAAGGTAATAGCAAACATTCTGAGAAAATGCGGGAGGAGCTACTTAAAATGACAAAGGACGATAAAAACAAAGAATATTTAGATCAAATTTATTATGCCATTGCAAAAATGGACTTAATTCAAGAGGACACCCTTTCGGCAATTAAAAATTTCATATTATCAACGGAGAAAAGCGAGTTTAATGATGTGCAAAAAGCCAGATCGTATCTGGAATTGGGAAAAATATATTATTCCAAATCAAAATACATGAGCGCTTCTGCATTTTATGATAGCACTATCGTGTTTATGGATCTCGAACACAAAGAATACAACCAAACTAAAGAAAGGCAAGTATTACTTGCAGAGCTTACGGGACATATCAACACAATAAACTTGCAAGATAGTTTGCAAATTTTAGCAAAGATGAGTGAGGCGGAACGATCTCAAGTAATAAACCAGTTTATTGCAGAAGAACAAAAGAGAGAATTAGAAAAGCAACAATTAGAAAGGCAAAATGCCAACCAAAGATTTGAAAATAATAGATTTGGCGAGAGAGAAAATAATTTTGGACAAAGAACAAGTGGGGGAAGATGGTATTTTTATAACCCATCTACACTAAGTTTTGGCTATTCACAATTTGTAAAAAAATGGGGAAAACGAAAAAATGAAGACGATTGGAGAAGAAGCGATAAAAAGATATCTACAGAATTAGAAAACGATTCTACTGCACAAAACCAGAATCAAGAAGGCGGAAGAGAATCAACCAACAAAAAAGACCCACAATACTATAAAGATAAAATACCACTTACAAAAGAGAAAATAGAAGCATCCAATTTAATGATTATGGAGGCGCATTATCAGGCGGGGATGATATTTAAAAGTTATTTGAGTGAAAACGAAAAAGCTGTAAAAATATTAGTTTCCCTTTGTGAAAGATTTCCTGAAAACGAAAATTATACCCCCATTGCCTATTACAATTTGTATCTTATTTACACAGAGCAAAACAAAAACAATAAAGCCAAAAATTGTAGAGAAAGATTACTAATAAAATTTCCAGAAAGTAAATACAGTAAATTGCTAAACGAGCCAGACTATTTAGCAAAAATTGAACAAAAGAAAAACAGCAAAAAAACCCATTATGAAAACACGCTATTTTTATATAACAACAAAAACTATTCTACTGTTATTGCCTTATGCGATTCGGGGCTAATAGAACCAGAAAATAAAGAATTAAAACCAAAATACGATTTACTTAAAGCATTGGCAATAGGCAAAAGCAATGACAGTTTAAACTTTAGAAAACAGCTAAATGAAATTGTAAAAAACCATCCAGAAACAGAAGTTAAAAATAGAGCAGAACAAATCATTGCGCTTTTGGATAACCCAGAAAAAATGTTAAAAATAAACAGGGAAACAGTAAGCGGAACCCCTTATGTTTTTGATCAGGGAGAGACACATTATTTTTTACTTATAATGCCAAAAGAACAAACAGATGTTAACTTTATTAAAACGCTACTTTCTGATTATCACAGCGAAAGATACAGTATTGAAACTTTTGAAATTAAGGCTATGCTTTTTGGGCAGGAAAGCCATCTTATTATGATCAAAACGTTTGAAAACAGCAAAAACGCAACAGAGTACTTCAATTCATTTAGCAGTGCAAGTAAAGTGAATAACGAATTATCAAAAACAGAGAGCAAAAAACTTATAATTTCAGCACAAAATTTTAAGTATTTTTTCAAACATAAGGATATAAAAATGTATTACGAATTTTTTACTAACAATTATTTAAACGAACTTAATAATTGATAAAGAAATTATTACATTTGTACCTACAAAACAAAATTATCATGTTTACAAACAAAAAAGAAATGACAGAGCAAAACAAAACATCAGGAGCGGTAAATATTATTGGTATTGGCACGAATATTACAGGCGATATTTTATCTAAGGGAGACATTAGGGTTGACGGAACTCTAAAAGGTGCTGTAAAAACAGCTGGCAAAGTTGTGGTTGGGCAAGCCGGAACAATTGAAGGAGACATTGAATGTAATAATGCGGATATTGCGGGCTCATTAAATGCAAAAATCACAGTTGCACAACTCCTGTCGTTAAAAGCAACCGCAAAGTTAACAGGAGATTTAATAACTAACAAATTAGCTATTGAGCCAGGAGCTGCCTTTACTGGCCATTGCAGCATGGGGGCAGTAATAAAAGACATTAAGCATGTCGAAAAAACAGAAACCAAAGAAAAAACGGCTTAGAAATTACGCTCGCTTTTCTTCCCTCACCATACAAATGGGGCTTATTATAGCTGCCGGAGCTTATTCGGGAAAATATTTAGATTCACAAGTAAACAATCAAACTCCAGCCTACACAATTATTTTTTCACTTCTTGCTATTTTTGTCGCCTTATACATAAGCTTAAAAGGAATGAGTAATAAATGAGATTAGTTAAATTATTTCTGTTTTTTTTAACAGTTTGTACTATTCACATTTTATTTACCGAATTCCTTTTAGAATTAGAGACTAAGAGATTCATAGTTAAAAGCTATCTTTTTTTGTTTTTACTGTCCCTTTTATCCACAGGGCTTACGCATTTGTTAAACAAGCTTAAAAATAAATCTCCCTTTTATTTTCTAACGATTAATGGGTTAAAAATAATCGCAAGCATTTTATACTTACTCCCATTTTTATCAAACAAAACAGAAATGACAATTTATTATATCGTGCATTTCTTCATTGCCTATTTTATAATACTTATGAAAGAAGGCAGAGAAAACTACATGCAACTTAAGTCCGAAAATAATCACTAAAAAGAAGGGAAAAACATTTTACAGTTCAATTATTTATATACTTTTGCACCGATTTTTAAAAAGGGCGTAAAATGAGAGCAGTTATCCGATTAATAGCGTGTGTTTTTGTACTTGGTTTTTTTGCAATTAAGTCATATTCTTTTGTGCCAAACACCGAACAGGCTAATCAAAAAAATGAAACATACGATCCTGTTCCAAACATTATGCACCATATTGCTGATGCTCACGAATGGCATTTATGGGGAGAAGAGGAAAACTCTTTTAGCATTCCCCTTCCCGTAATTTTATTTACTGAAGGACATTTAGATGTTTTTCTCTCTTCCAAGTTTCATCACGGACATTCTACTGTCACGAAAGGAAACAGGGTTTATTCCATAGATTCACATGGCCATATACATGAAGGAAGCGGCCTTTCGGTTATTGATATTTCAATAACAAAAAATGTAGCATTCATGCTAATATCTGTGTTACTACTATTATTGATTTTTATTTCAATAGCAAAAACCTATAATAAAAATAAAAAAGCACCAACTGGATTCCAAGCATTTTTAGAGCCGTTAATCCTGTTTGTAAAAGACGATATTATTAAAGATAATATTGGACCTAAATATGAAAAATATACCCCTTTCCTGCTCACAGTATTTTTCTTTGTCTTGATTAATAATTTAATGGGAATGCTCCCAGGCTCTGCCAATGTTACAGGAAATATTGCCGTGACCTTTGTATTATCTGTTTTTACATTTATTATTACAACCATTTCAGGAAATAAAAATTATTGGGGGCATATTTTTAAGCCGCCAGGAGTACCATTAGCACTAATGCCTATTATGGTTCCAATTGAGATTATTGGAATTTTCACAAAACCATTTGCTTTAATGATTCGATTATTTGCAAACATTACCGCTGGGCACATTATCATATTAAGTTTGATTTCCTTGATTTTTATTGCACAAAGTGCAATGGGTAATGCCGGCGCTTGGGGAGTCGCTCCGGTTTCAGTATTATTTGTATTATTTATTTATTGTATAGAATTATTAGTAGCTTTTTTACAAGCATATATATTCACGTTACTATCAGCCGTATTTATAGGCTTAGCGGTAGCAGAAGACCATTAATTATTAACCAATTGTTTAACTAAAACTAAATTAAAATGTTATTACAAGCACAAACCATGGATTTCGGAGCATTTGCAGCTATTGGCGCAGGCCTAGCAGCTATTGGAGCTGGAATCGGTATCGGCATGATTGGAGGTAAAGCTCTTGAGGCAATGGCCCGTCAGCCCGAACATTCAGGAATGATTCAAACCAATATGTTTATTGCAGCAGCTCTTGTTGAGGGTGTTGCCTTATTTGGTGTAGTGGTTGCACTACTGAAGTAAAACTAATTAAACAATAATTACCTGTAAGGGTTGCTTACAGGTAATTATTTTAAAAAACAAAATTATGGAATTAGTTACACCCGCAATAGGATTAATTTTTTGGACAGCAGTAGTTTTTATATTACTTGTTATTTTATTGAAAAAATTTGCTTGGAAACCAATTTTAACGGCAGTAGAAAACAGAAACGAAAGCATAGAAAATGCCTTGAAAGCTGCTGAAAAAGCAAAAGAAGATATTGAAAACCTTACAGCAGATAATGAACGAATATTAAATGAAGCAAAATTAGAAAGAGATGCTTTATTAAAGGAAGCAAGAGAGATTAAAGACAAAGTTATTGCTGAGGCAAAAGATAAAGCAAAAACTGAGGCAGAGAAAATATTAGTGTCTGCAAAGGAGCAAATTACAAACGAAAAAATGGCTGCAATTACCGAGTTAAAAAACCAAGTTGCAGAATTATCTATTGAGATTGCAGAGAAAATTATTAAATCAGAATTAGAAGATTTAAACAAGCAAAAAGAATTGGTAACATCAGCAATTTCTGATACAGATTTAAATTAGAATAAATAATGAAACAAACACGGGCGGCATTACGCTATGCAAAATCTTTATTTGGACTTGCCCTTGAGAAAAACACGCTTGAGCAGTGCAGACAAGATATGCAGTTTATAGCAGATACTTGTGCCAATAGCAGAGATTTGACCTTGCTACTGAAAAGCCCAATTATTAAAACAGATCAAAAACTCTCTATTTTCAAAGAGGTGTTTTATTACAAAATAAGTGAAGTAAGCGTAAGCTTTGTTAATATTATCACAAACAAAAAAAGAGAATCTCTTTTGGAAGGTATTGCAAATAGTTTCATCACGCTTTATAAGGCACATAAAAATATTGAATCAGCTACAGTTACAACTGCTTTTCCACTTGATGAAACTCTAAGGAAAAAAGTAACAGATTTTATCAAAACTCATGGAGAAAAAGAGGTGGATTTGACAGAAGAAGTAGATGAAAAAATAATTGGAGGAGCGATAATAAGGATGGGAGATAAACAAATAGATGCTAGCGTAAAAAAAGCAATAACAGAATTAAAACAAACATTTAGTAAGAATCTTTATTTAAAGGACTTTTAAAAACAAAAACTATGGCAGAAGTAAAACCAGCTGAGGTATCAGCAATTTTAAGAAAACAATTAGCCG
>CAJWUS010000057.1 GCA_913047525.1 uncultured Flavobacteriales bacterium
TCTTTTGCCATTTTTTAATTTATTTAATGATTGCTAAAATATCTGATTCTTTCATGATGAGATAATCTTCTCCATCATATTTTAATTCTGTGCCTGCATATTTTCCATATAACACATTGTCACCAACTTTTACTGTTATAGGATTTTCTTTAGTGCCTTTACCCACAGATACAATACTTCCTTTTTGTGGTTTTTCTTGGGCAGTATCAGGGATAATAATCCCAGAAGCTGTTTTGCTTTCGGCAGCAGCAGCTTGTACAAGTACTCTATCTGCCAATGGTGTAATTTTTGTTTTAGCCATTTTTTATTTTTTTAAGTTAAAATTTTGTTCTGTAAATCATTATATGCATAAAGCGTGCCAAAATATTTTTAAGTGAACTTTTGTCAGTTACTACCAAAACAATCTTTTATTGACCATCAGTGGTTGGATTTGTTTGTGGTAAGTTTGGCACTTGATCCGTTTGAGGAACAATGGATTGATCAATTTGTTCTTGCATGATAGACTCTGGATCTTCCGCATTGTTTCTTGGTATAGCAAAATTGGAAAGTAAGCTAAGCGAAATGAGTGCTATTGCCAATGTCCAGGTTGACTTTTCCAGAAAGTCAGTGGTTTGTTTCGCGCCCATCATTTGGCTTGTGCCACCTCCAAAAGTGGAAGAAAGTCCACCACCTTTTGGGTTTTGTACCAGTACAACTAACACCAGTAAAATACAGCAAATAATAATAAGGATTGCAAAAATTGTATACATTTTATTTTTCTTTTAGGTCGTAAATTAATTTTATTTGGTTTGCAAAGAAACTATTTTTTTGTGGATATTTCAAACTTAATTTCTCATAAGCTGCTATTGCCTTATCAAAATGCTCTTGTTCTAGATATACTCTTGCTAAAGTTTCAGTTACAATTTCATCATTTTCTATTAAACTTTCCTCAGCAGATTTTGCTGGTGAAAAGAATTCTTCTCTCTTTAGCTTGCTAATAGAAGGCTGTGTATCAATAAATTTATCAATCAAATTAGTTTCTTTTACTTCTTGTATTCTGTCTATCTTTTTAGCATTTGTAAGCGTAAGCCATTCAGCAAAAGAGTGTGTTTCTTTTTCATTAAATTGAAGTGGTTTGCCAATTCCCAGTTCTTTTTCTGGAGTTGGAACTTCTTTATTTTGTTCCACTTTTTTTATCTCTTTTTCTTCTATAACCTGTACATTCTTGGTAATAAGTTTGAAAAGCAATTTGCGGTTTCCAGAGTAAGCTGCTGCCTTTCTTAGTTGAGCATTATAACTGATGCTATCGGTATTGTAAAGCCCTTTGGTATAGAGCAATTGCATGGAAGCAAAGTAAGGGAAGGCCTGCAAACTTATGCGCATATCGGCAATTTCAGCTTTACTAATATTCATTGGGTTTTGGATATTTTCTATGAGTTTTTCGTTTCGCATTACCAATTTACCACTGCTTTATTAAAAATATCTTCTGCTAATTCAGATGTTATTTGCTCTATTAAATCGCTTTCTACTTCTGCTAAACTTTTGATGCTATCATAATCCCCATAGCGAGAAAACTTTTGCTCAAAATTTTTGCTTTCATCTTTTGTATTCTCAAACTTTACTTTTATGGCAATGGTCAATCTGTTTTGTGCAGCTTGTTCATTGGCTTGAATGGCAATTGGTTTTACTTCATATGTTGTAATCTCACCACTAAAATTCAAATCACCTGCATCTGTTTCCAAACTTAAATTGGTTTGTTGCAAAAAATAATCTTTCAACCTTTCGGTAAATACCTGGCTTAAAGTTGGATCAATTGTTGCAGAACGATTAGGGAAATATTGCACTGCTACTGTTTTTACATCAGGAGAAATAGAAGCCCCAGTAAAAGAGTAAAACCCACAAGCAGTTAGCAAACTTACTAAAATAATTACTAATATTTTGCTAAAAATTCTATACATTATAAATCAAATTCTTTAATTTTTCTATATAAAGTTCGCTCTGAAATACCCAATTCTTGAGCTGCATATTTTCTTTTTCCTTTATGTTTCTCCAAAGCCCGAACAATCAAGTTTTTTTCTTGTTCAAATAAAGATAAATTTTGCGCAACTTCAATGTTCTCTGCTGCCTTTTTAGTAGGCAGAATAGTTACTGCATTTTCATTTTCCAAATCTTCAAAAACTTTTGGAGAATTCTTATCCATTTTTCCTTCTTTTTCCATCAAATCAAAAGTAATTTTTTTAAGTTCAGTTAAATCTTTTTTCATATCAAAAAGCACTTTATACAAAATTTCTCTTTCCGAAAATTCACTACTATTTTCTCCCTCAAAAAGTACAGGTGTTTTATTAGGGTTTTGATTATGTGGAATATAAGAGTCTAAAGTATCAGCCGAGATGTTTCTTTCTTGCTCTATAACGGAAATTTGTGCAACAAAATTCTTCAATTGGCGGATATTTCCAGGCCAAGGATAATCCTGTAAAAGTTGCATTGCCTCATCACTAAGGCGAATGACTGGCGTGTTGTATTGGTCGGCAAAATCGGCTGCAAATTTCTTGAAAAGCAATGAGATATCTTCTTTTCTATTTCTAAGGGCTGGAATTTGGATGCTAACGGTATTTAATCGGTAAAACAAATCCTCTCTAAATTTTCCTTTTCTGATGGCTTCTTGAATATTTACATTGGTTGCGGCTATTATTCTTACATCTGTTTTTTGCATTTTGGAAGAGCCCACTTTCATAAATTCCCCGCTTTCCAAAACCCTTAAAAGTCGCACTTGGGTGGATAGTGGTAATTCCGCTACTTCATCTAAAAATATAGTCCCACCATCAGCCACCTCAAAATATCCCTTTCTGCTATCGTGAGCGCCAGTAAAAGCTCCTTTTTCGTGTCCGAAAAGTTCAGAGTCAATAGTCCCTTCTGGAATTGCACCACAATTTACTGCTACATAGTTGCTATGTTTTCGTTTAGAATTCTGATGAATTATTTTTGGAATATTCTCCTTTCCCGTTCCGCTTTCCCCATACACAAATACGGAAATATCGGTAGGGGCAACTTGCAAAGCCACATCAATTGCACGGATAAGTCCGGTGTCATTTCCTATAATTCCAAATCTTTGTTTTGCTTGTTTTGTGTCCATAATTATATTACTTTTCCCATTAATGTAGCAGCTGTGCAACTCTCAATTTTCACGCTTACATATTGGCCTTTTTTGTAATTTTTTCTATCGAAAACAACCACTTTATTTTGAGCTGTTCTTCCAAAAAGTTTGTCCTTTGACTTTTTACTTTCCCCCTCAATTAGTACTTCATAAGTTTTTCCAATGGTTTCCTTATTTCTGATTAAAGAATGCGCCATTTGTTTTTCAATAATTTCAGCTAACCTTATCTGTTTAGTTTCCTCTATAACATCATCCTCAAATTTCCTTTGGGCAGAGGTGTTTGGTCGTTCAGAATATTTAAACATATATCCAAAATCAAATTTTACTTGATCCATCAAATCAAGAGTATCTTTATAGTCTTTCTCGCTTTCTGAGCAAAAGCCAGCAATCATATCCATAGAAATTCCACAATCGGGCAAAATCTCACGAATTTTTTTAATTCTTCCTAAATATTCTTCTTTGGTGTATCCTCTTTTCATAATATCCAAGATTCTATTACTACCAGATTGTACAGGTAAGTGAATGTAATTGCAAATGTTTTTATGTTTTGCCATTACATTTAAAACCTCATCTCTCATATCCTGAGGATTGGAAGTAGAAAATCGAACTCTCAAATTTTGATTAATTTTTGCAACCATTTCAATTAATTGCGCAAAGTTGGTGCTATTTTCTTTCTCTTTTTCATTTAAATTTTTGAACTCTTTTTTTGCTCCACCTCCAAACCAAAGGTAAGAATCTACATTTTGCCCTAAAAGAGTGACTTCTTTGTAGCCATCAGTAATTAATTGTTTGCATTCATTTATAATGCTTTCAGGGTTTCTGCTTCTTTCTCTTCCCCTTGTAAAAGGAACTACACAAAAAGTACACATATTATCGCACCCCCTTGTAATTGAAACAAAAGCAGTAACGCCATTCCCTCCAAATCTGACAGGGCTTATTTCGGCATAAGTTTCCTCTTTTGAAAGAATTACATTCACTGCTTTCCGCCCATCATCTACCTGCCGAATAAGATTTGGTAAATCTCTGTATGCATCTGGCCCCACAACAATATCCACCAATTTTTCTTCTTCCAGAAATTTTTCTTTCAACCTTTCTGCCATGCAGCCCAAAACACCAACAATCATTCCAGGGTTGTTTTTCTTTTTTATGGAATTATAGACTTGTAATCTTCTCCTTACGGTTTGCTCTGCTTTTTCTCTTACAGAACAAGTGTTTACAAAAACTAAATCTGCTTCTTCAATTACATTTGTAGTACAAAATCCTTCATTGGTTAAAATAGAAGCAACTATCTCAGAATCTGAGAAATTCATCTGACAACCATAACTTTCGATATACATCTTTTTCTTGTCATTTTTTTCCTTAGCAATACTCAAAGTTTCGCCTTGTCTTTTTTCATCCAACCATTTCTCTCTCATTTTTACAAAAGTCATTTTTCTATCAATTTCGGGCCGCAAAGTTAAATAAAAAATCTGTTAAACTGACAATGTGGCAGAAATCAAATTTTCTTATATTATATATAATATAATGCAAACTGACAGCATTTTTGATTTGTTTTATTTAAAAAAACTTTCTTTTATTTGCACAAAATTTTAAAAATCGAAATTGATTATGAGCAAGAATTTAGTTATTGTGGAATCACCAGCAAAGGCGAAAACTATTGAAGGTTATTTAGGAAAAGAATTTACTGTAAAATCAAGTATTGGACACATTCGTGATCTTCCTAAAAAAGGAGGAATGGCAATAGATATAGAGAATGGATTTAAGCCAAAATATGTTATTTCTGATGATAAAACGAAAGTGGTAAGCGAGCTAAAAGCAGAAGTTAAAAAAGCAGACACTATTTGGTTAGCAACTGATGAGGACAGAGAAGGAGAGGCTATTGCTTGGCATTTGACAGAAGCACTTGGCTTAGATAAAAAAGAGACTAAAAGAATTGTATTTCATGAGATTACAAAAAAAGCAATTACCAATGCAGTGGGGAATCCTAGAGAATTGGATCAAAACTTAATTAATGCCCAACAAGCGCGTAGGATTTTAGATAGATTAGTGGGATTTGAGTTATCTCCAATTTTGTGGAAAAAAATAAAACCAGGACTCTCGGCTGGACGTGTACAATCGGTTGCATTAAAAATAATTGTAGAAAGAGAAAAAGAAATCATAAATTTTAAAAGCGTTTCCTCTTTTAGGATATCGGCATTATTTACAACTACTGAGGGTAAACAATTTAAGGCTGAACTGCCAAAAAGATTAAGTTCATTAAAGGATGCTCAAGAATTTTTAGATAAATGTAAATCAGCAGAGTTTAAGGTAGAAAATGTGGAGAAAAAGCCAGCCAAGAAATCTCCTTCTGCTCCTTTTACTACTTCTACTTTGCAGCAAGAAGCATCCAGAAGATTGGGTTTTTCAGTAACACAAACTATGATGGTCGCCCAAAAACTATACGAATCTGGGAAAATCACTTATATGCGTACCGATAGTGTGAATTTATCCAATGATGCTTTAAATGCTGCTGAAAATGCAATCCAAAAAGCGTATGGTGAAAATTATGCTAAAAGGAGAACTTTTGCAACCAAAGCAAAAGGAGCACAAGAGGCGCATGAGGCCATTCGTCCAACTGATATGAGTAAAAGTATAGTAGATGGCGAAAGTACTCATCAAAAATTGTATGCTCTTATTTGGAAAAGAACTATCGCCTCACAAATGGCAGAAGCACAAATTGACAGAACCATTGCTACAATAGGTATTTCCACTGATGAGCGGCAGTTTGTTGCAAAAGGGGAAGTGATTACTTTTGATGGATTTATGAAAGTATATTTGGAAGGGAAAGATGATGAATCTGAAAGTGAAAAAGGAATGCTTCCTCCATTAAGATTAGGCGCTTTAGTTGAGACTGAGGAAATTTTAGGAATAGAAAGATTTAGCAAACATCCGCCAAGATATGCAGAGGCGAGCTTGGTAAAAAAATTAGAAGAGTTAGGTATTGGAAGACCATCCACTTATGCTGCTACTATTTCTACCATTCAAAGCAGAAAATATGTGATAAAGCAAACAACAGAAGCTAAGCAAAGAGAAATTCGGGCAATAATTGTAAAAAATGGAGAGCTAACAGGGGAAAAACGACAGGAGAATTATGGAGCAGAAAAGGGTAAATTATTTCCAACATCAGAGGGAACTGTAGTTTGCGATTTTCTGGAAGAGAATTTTAATAATATCATGGATTATGGTTTTACCTCCTCTGTGGAAAGCGAATTTGATGATATTGCAGAAGGCAAGAAAGTTTGGAATGAAATGATAGCGGATTTTTATGATCCTTTCCACCAAAAAGTATTGGAAGTGGATGAAACTGCCGAAAGAGCATCTGGTGAGCGGCTTTTAGGAGAAGATCCAAAAAGTGGTAACAATGTGTATGCAAGAGTTGGAAGATTTGGGCCAATGGTGCAAATTGGCGAAATGCAACAATCGGATGATGCACCAAAACCAAAATATGCTTCCATTATTGGGGAACAAACCATTCAAACCATTACTTTAGAACAAGCTTTGGAGCTTTTTAGATTACCGAGAGTAGTTGGAGAATTTGAAGCAGAAGAAGTGGTTGCCGCTATTGGAAGGTTTGGCCCTTATTTAAGGCATAAAGGCAAATTTACTTCCATCAAAAAAACGGATGAAGAAGATCCTTTAACGATAAAATTGGATAGAGCAATTGAACTCATCAAAATAAAAATTCAAGCTGATAAAGATAGATTGATTAATAATTTTGAAGGTGAGCCGCTTATTCAAGTTTTGAATGGAAGATACGGTCCATTTGTGCAAGTAACTCCTGAAAAAGGTAAGAAAATTAATCTTAAAATACCGAAAGATACTGAGCCGAAAAGTTTAAATAGAGAAGATTGTTTATCTTTGCTGAAAGAGCAAAAGAAAAAATAAAGAATCTTGTATAATTTATCTTCCCATTTTCTTCCCATTGAAGATGATTTGCTTGCAGAAAGCTGGCAAACCTCTCAGATTGGGCATTGTATAGCCAAACATACTTCTTCTGATTTTCCTGAAATAAGTAATGCAAAGATTGCTTTTTTCTCTGTTCCAGAATATGAAGGAACAGATAATAATGGCGATAATCATTCTGCAATCCGAGAAGAGTTTTATAGCTTGCATTTTGACATGCTTCCTCCTTTGGCTGATTTAGGGACTTTGCAATTAATGCCAACCAAAAAGGAATCCTTCAAACAAATTGAAAAAGTTTGTGCTTGCTTGCTTGAAAACGGAATCATTCCTTTGATAATTGGTGGAGGACAAGATATTTCTTATGCCATCTATAAAGCCTATGTTTCAATTGGAAAAATCATTACTTTCACTTCTGTCGATAATGCTTTCGATTTAGGTACAGAAGAGGATAAAATTCATTCCCATTCCTATTTAAGCAAGATGATTGCTTATCAACCCAATCATTTGTTTAATTATTGCAATATTGGCTATCAGTCTTATTTTGAAAGCCCTGCTGCCATTGAAATGCTCGATAAAATTCATTTTGACACTTTTAGGCTAGGTTATGTAAAAGCCAATTTGTTTGAGGTAGAACCTCTTATGCGTAATACTGATTTTTTAAGTTTTGATTTATCGGCTATTACATCTTCTTATGTTTCTGCCAATGTGCATACTAGCCCCAATGGCTTTGATGGAGCCGAAAGTTGTAGTATTATGCGTTATGCTGGTTTGAGCGATAAAGTTACCTCTTGTGGTATTTTTGAATACCACAGGGAGTTAGATTTAGGGAATCAAACAGCAAAACTAATGGCGCAAATGTTTTGGTATTTTTTGGATGGCTTTAAGCAAAGAAAAAACGAATTAAATCCTAACCTAAATGAATGCACAAAATACACTGTTTCTTTTGATGACGGAGTGAATGAGGTGGTGTTTTATAAAAGCAATAAAACCGGAAGGTGGTGGATTGGTGTTCCTTTTTACACTTCTGAAAAAGAAAAAAAAGATAATTACTTTGTAGCTTGTTCCTACCGAGATTATGAGCAATCTAATCAAGGAGAACCACCAGAAAGGTGGATAAAAACTTACCAAAAGCTGAATTAAATATTTTTAGTTTCTTCTGATTTTTTACCTATTAAATAAAAAATGTCTATTTTAGCGGACGTAAAATTTATAAAAACGATAAAATTGAATATGAGAAGAACGATATTATTTCTGTCTTTTTTGCTGATCCCAGGG
>CAJWUS010000058.1 GCA_913047525.1 uncultured Flavobacteriales bacterium
ATTAAAAGAATTTTTGAAAGAGAGTTAGCAAAAATCATCTCATGAGAAAAATACTTATAATAATACTTCTTAGTGGTCATTTTCTATCTGCCCAAAATTTAAATAACCTAAGTTTTGGTACAGACACTACTTTTGAAGTAGTGAGCTGGAATATTGAATGGTTTCCTAAAAACGGACAAACAACAGCCAATTATGTTGAGACCATCCTTACAAACTTAGAGGCTGATATTTACGCTTTGCAAGAAATTGATGATACTACACTTTTAAAGCAAGTAGTTGCAAATATCCCTGGATATGAATGCCACTTTAAAAGCACTTATTACGGTGGTTTGGGTTATGTATACAACACAAATACTATACAGGTAAATGCAAAATATGAGATTTACACATCTCAACCTTATTGGAACGCTTTTCCTAGAAGCCCGCAAGTGTTAGATGTAACTTATAACAATAATCAATACTTTATAATTAACAATCATTTAAAATGCTGTGGAGATGGAAATCTAGATTCAAACGATCCATCTGATGAAGAGATGAGAAGATATATGGCTGTTTATTATTTGAAACAATATATTGATAATAATCTAGTAAATAAAAATGTAATCATAGTTGGGGATTTAAATGATGATTTAACGGATTCTCCTTCTCATAATGTATTTCAGGATATAATAACTGACCCAAGTAATTATCTATTTACAGACATGCAAATTGCAAATGCAAGCAATAATAATTGGTCTTACCCTTCTTGGCCTTCTCATTTGGATCATATCTTGATTACTAACGAACTCTTTAATGATTTTCAGAATCCGAACTCTTATATCTCAACTATTAAAATTGATGATTATATGAATTCTTGGAATCAATATGACAATAATATCTCTGACCACAGGCCAATTGGAATAAGATTAGTATATGGTACCGTTAGCACTATTTCTGAAGAAGATACTAAAAAGAAACTATTGAGAATTACTGACATACTTGGAAGAGAAAGTAAGTTAACTAATAATCAATTATTAATTTACTTCTTTGATGATGGCACTGTAGAGAAGAAAATTCGTAATTAATCTTGTCGTTCTGGTTAGTGCATTTTCATGTAATCCCTAGATAAAAAGAAGACATGACAAATCCAGAATGTGATATAAGACATTGTATTAAATGGAAGGGCTACTACTAATACCCTATATAAATTACCTTCTTAGTTTCAAAAAAGTCCTCAGTAAAGAAATCTGAGATATCATATTTAGTGTGAGAAATTCCTCTTAACTCTTCAGATAAATCACCCCCTTTTAAATAAAGGATTCCATTCTTTAATTTATTACTGTGTTTTTTATTGAATTTACCTTTAACCCATTTTTTAAAGTCAGTCATATTGGTAACAGCACGGCTCACTACAAAATCAAATTTTTCATTAATTTTTTCAGATCTTTCGTGCATAGTGCGAACATTAGATAAACCTATAGCACTAATTACTTCATCTACCACTTTTATTTTCTTTCCAATACTATCAACAAGAAGAAAATCAGCTTGAGGAAATAACATAGCCAATGGAATACCTGGGAAACCACCACCCGTCCCTATATCTAAAATCTTAGTTCCTTTTTCAAATGCTATCACTTTAGCAATAGAGAGTGAATGTAATACATGATGTAAATAAAGTTCAGAAATAGTTCTTCTAGAAATTACATTTATCTGAGAATTCCAATGCTCGTATAATTCTTGTAATGCAGTAAATTGTTTGATTTGTTTTTCCGATAAATCAGGAAAATACTTGTGAATAATTTGCATTTAAAACTTACCTTTATGCCCTGACATAATTTTAAAGAGTTGTTCACGACTTCTGTGCAGTTGTGCCTTTACTGTCCCTAGTGGAATATCTAATTCTATTGCTATTTCATCATAAGTAAACTCCTTAAAATATCTAAGCTTCACAAGAGTTCTATAGTTTGGTTTTAGCTGCTCAACTATCTGTCTTAGTATTTGGATTCTCTGCTTTTTTACCATCAATTGCTCAGGATTTGGTGAATCGGAAGGAATGTCAAAACTTTGTTTTTCCCCTTTATCATTCACCATGAATTTATCAATCGAAATAGTAGGCAATTTTCGTTTTCTTAAATAGTCAATACAATTATTTTTGGCAATGGTAAACAGCCAAGTGCTAAATACATAATTAGGAACATAAAGGTGGAGTTTTTTAAAAGCCTTACCAAGGGCTTCAATGGTCAAATCTTTAGCAATATCCTCATTCCCAACTTTTTCGAAAAGCATAAAATAAAGAGGATCCCGGTAAAGCCGCATCAATTCATTATAAGCTTTGGTATCTCCAGTATCAAGTGCACGATTTATTAGGAGTAAATCTCGTTTGCCTTTTTCTGAAAGTTCTTTACCTATTACCATCTTGTTGGTTTTTTAAAGGAGTTCAATAATACAAAAATTCCTTGTATAACAATATGCAGGATTTCCAGTAGTGGATACCAAATAAGTAAATCGGATAATTTTAGCTTTTTCATTAGTGGCAAATAGAGAACATAAAACATTAAAGTTCTAAAAATAAATAGAGGCAAAACAACTAGCAATGTACTTTCAAAAAAGATTAATATGGTAAATGACAACCAAAACAAAAGTTGTGAAAGAGGCCAAATCCCTAGTAAAAACTTGAAAATAAATTTGTATTTCTCTGAGGTAGTAATATGCCTTCTTCTCTGAAAAATCCACTCTTTCCAGCTTTGTTTTGTTTCGGAGATTGTATGACTATCCTCATCAATTTCAATAGCAATATTTTGTTTTGTAGCTACTTCTTGTATAAACAAATCATCATCACCAGATGGAAGAAAAATATGAGAAGCAAAACCTTTATTGTTAAAAAAAACAGATTTTTTGTAAGCTAAATTCCGCCCAACACCCATATAAGGCAAAGATGACAATGCAAAAGAAAAATACTGCAAAGCCACATTAAAGCCATCAAAACGGATCAGAGCATTTAAGAGGCCTTTTTCCTTTTTATAAGCCCCATAGCCCAATACAATTTGCTTCTTTTCGAAATTACTGACCATTTTACTCAACCAGTTTCTAGATGACGGTATGCAATCAGCATCCGTTAAAAGCAAATATTCATGCTTTGCAGCTTTTATCCCCAAAGTAAGTGCAAACTTTTTGCCAACCCTATGTTTTACATGCTCTTCAATCTTTACAATTTTTAAGTTTTGATACTTTGCTTTCAATTCTTTTAGCACATATTCTGTATTGTCCTTGGATTGGTCATCCACTAGCACAACTTCAAAATCTGTGTATTCTTGTTCTAATATTTTCGGTAGAAATTCGGTAATATTTTCTGCTTCATTTTTGGCACATACAATTACGGATATTGGTTCATTAAAAGTTGTTTCTGATAGTTTATAAACAACTAGACGTACAAAAAAATACAGCACATAAAAAAGCTGAATAATTAATGAAAAAACAAAAATATAAAAGAGAATTTGTGTAAAAAGTTCCATTAGCACAAAAATAATTTATTTGCGGAAAAAAAGGCAAATAGTAAAACTTATATTTGTCACCATGAAATTTGATTTACTGAAAACAGATAAAGCATCAAATGCTCGGCTTGGAGAAATTCAAACGGCTCACGGAAAAATTCAAACGCCCATCTTTATGCCGGTGGGTACTGCTGGTACTATAAAAGGGGTTCATCAGCACGAGCTTGTAGAAGATACAAAAGCACAAATTATTCTTGGAAACACTTATCATTTGTATTTGCGCCCAAAGTTAGACACCATTGAAAAGGCGGGCGGTTTGCACAAATTCATTGGCTGGGACAAACCCCTTCTTACCGATAGTGGTGGATACCAAGTTTATTCCTTAGCAGAAAATAGAAAAATTACGGAAGAGGGTGTAAAGTTCCAATCGCACATTGATGGCTCTTATCAGTTTTTTTCTCCTGAATACGCTATTGATATCCAAAGAAAAATTGGAGCAGATATTATCATGGCTTTTGATGAATGCACACCTTACCCATGCAAATACGATTATGCCAAAGACTCCTTGCATTTGACTCACCGTTGGCTCAAAAGATGTTGTAATCGCTTTGATGAAACTAAAGGATTGTATGGATTTGAACAAAGTTTTTTTCCTATTGTGCAAGGAAGTGTGTATAAAGATTTAAGGGAGCAATCGGCTGAGAAAATTGCATCCTTTGAAAGAGAAGGAAATGCCATTGGCGGACTTTCAGTTGGCGAGCCACACGATTTACTTTACGAAATGACAGATGTGGTTTGTAGTATTCTGCCAAAAGACAAACCAAGATATTTGATGGGAGTTGGCACGCCTACTAATTTGTTGGAGAGTATTGCTTTGGGAGTTGATATGTTCGATTGCGTGATGCCAAGTAGAAATGCTCGAAACGGAATGCTTTTCACCTCAAAAGGGACAATTAATATAAAAAATAAAAAGTGGGAGAATGATTTTTCAATATTAGATGAAAACGGAACATCTTATGTAGACAAAACCTACACAAAAGCATATCTCAGGCATTTGTTTGCAAGTGGTGAACTTTTAGGTAAGCAAATCGCAACTTTGCACAATATTCGTTTTTATCTGTGGTTAATGCAAAAAGCAAGAGAGGAAATAAAAAATGGTACTTTTGCTCCTTGGAAGAATAAGATGGTAAAAAAATTAGATATTCGTTTGTAAAATGAAAAAACTAGATTGGTATATCATAAAGAAGTTTTTTGGCACTTTCTTCTTTTCCATTTCCCTTATTTTGGTAATTGTAATTGTTTTTGATATCTCAGAAAAAATTGATGATTTCATGGAAAGTGAAGCACCACTAAAAGCCATTATATTTGATTATTATCTAAACTTTATTCCATTTTTTGCTAACCTTTTTAGTCCGCTTTTTATTTTTATTGCCGTTATCTTTTTTACCTCAAAAATGGCAAACAATACCGAAATAATTGCCATCCTAAATAGTGGAATGAGTTTTTGGAGATTACTGCTTCCTTATCTTGTTACGGCTGTTTTTCTTGCTTCTGCATCCTTTGTATTGGGAAATTTTGTGATTCCTCCTGCCAATAAAGTAAGAATTGATTTTGAAAACAAATACATCAAAAATAAATTTCGTTTTAGAGGAAAAAATATACATCTGCAACTTCAAAAAGGACAATACGCCTATATGGAAAGCTACAATAGCACAAAGGATATCGCCTACAAATTTGCATTGGAAAATATAAAAGATGGAAAACTCCAATCTAAACTAAATGCAAATTACATTAAGTGGGATAGTACATCAGGAAGGTGGCAAGTAAACAGATGGCAAATCAGGGAATTTTTAGAGGAGGCAGAAAAACTAAGTAAAGGGGAACGATTGGATACCCTCATCAATTTGAAACCATCTGATTTTAAAACTCGCCTTAGTAAAGTAGAAACCATGAACCTTTTTGAACTAAACAAATACATAAAAGCAGAACAGCTAAAAGGAACAGCAAATATCGTCTATCACAAAGTTGAAAAACACAAACGCATGGCTTTCCCTTTTGCATCCATCATACTCACGGTAATTGGGGTGGCAGTAGCAAGCCGAAAATCAAGAGGGGGAATTGGTCTGCATTTGGGCGCAGGACTACTTATTAGCTTTTCCTACATTTTATTTATGCAAATTTCCACAACTTATGCCACAAATGGCAATCTCTCCCCGGCTTTGGCAGTATGGCTACCCAATATTTTGTATTTATCTCTGGGAATATTTTTGGTGCTGAAATCGCCAAAATAGATCTTAATATTTAGATACTAGACTTTAACAAATCAAAAAAACGACTTTCTTCATTCAATAATTATCTTTTTTTCTACTATTCCATCATCAAAGATATAGAATAAGACTTCTCCCTTTGTTCCATTACTCTCCCTACCCAAAATATCAGTTACTTTTATTAAAGTTCTTTGGTTAGTACTACTGTAATTTATTGCTGATGTAGGATTGAATGTAAAGTTTAAATTTACAATGCTATCACAACCAACTGAATTAAATAATGTAATAGAATAATCTCCTGAAGTTGTTAATATCAAGCCATTCCAACTTATACTAATATTGGAAACAAGGGTGTCAAATGATGCGGAATTGTAATTACAACTTCCATCATTAGTATTTGCTAGTGGATCATAATTACAAGCAAGTGGATCAGTACATCCTAAGATTATATAACAATTTCCTAGCATATTACTATCTAACCACACCAATCTATCTTCAAGCCAATCTTTTAAGATATCAATTTCTTCCTGATATGTGTTGCCAATATAATAATTGGGCCAAATGTAAGTTCCTAAAATGTCCCATTTCTGGAAATTTCTTTGCTGTGCATCATTTAAATATAAGGCAATACTATCTATAAAATTAAAAACAGAATCCTGATGAAAACTCCTCTCTCTTAAATACTCCCATCTACACTTAAGTTTATTTTGATATGTTGTATCATCCAAAAGTCTTTCGAACCAGAAAGGATTATTACCTACATCACTACATGATCCATCTTGCTCCCAGCCACTTGTGCTCCAGCCATCACAATAATAAGCATTTCCGAAGGCTAAATTATAATCCCAAAACGGTCCCATAATTAACTTCCCACCATTACTATTCCTATCTTTATACATATAGGTACTTAATCTATAGCCATCAATATTTCTTGAGAGTTCATTTATTATATATAAATCAATAAAAGAGTTTACATCAATATATTTAGAATATCCTATTAAGGTATCTGCGAAATTTGGACCATCTAGAGCATATTCAAAACTATCTACAAAATGTTCAATATAATCTAATTGTTGTGGCAACATTACAGGTGCTTCCGGATAATGATATTGAATATACAATGAACCTCCTCCAATATCTGGAAAGTCTGAAAGCCAATCAGTACCGCCAGTTCCTGTATACTTATCAACTTTTATTATATAACCTCCTGTCAAACTATCTCCAGCCAAATCATCAGAATCTAGTTTTGCAATATCTACCCTATCATTATCTCTTTTTATCTTTTCCATCAAGATATAAATACCTTTGTAATCTCCATCTACAACTAGTTCGCAATACACAGTTCTAGGTGAATAATTTCCCATTTTTCGTCCCAAATCAAAAGTCAAAAAATTACGCATTAAGGATTTATCTGAATATGGAGCGTATAATATCCAATCATTTTCTACAGGCATTCCTAAAAGTGAAACATTATTATTGTTTCCAATAGAATCTTGTGTTTCTAAAGCATATGATTTTTTTGGAAAGGATTGTGATGAACTCCCTCTGTATTCAATACTAATTTTACCATTGTAATTATTAAAAGGATCATTTATTGAGTTAATAAAACCGAATCCATTGTTAATTATCCCCATATCACAGACGATTCTTGGATCATCTATAATAGTTTGTCCCAATGTATTAATTACTACAATTGGTAAATTTGAAGTAGAAAATATCAGAGGTGGCTGAAACCAAGATGGATTTGGAAAGTAATTACTACTATTTGTCGCAATCCCAAAAGCAAGAAAAATACGAGATGATAAATCGGACGAATTAATATTGTCATTATGTACTTGAACAGAAAGCACATTATTTCCTGGCAAGATGTTATCCTTTAGAATTTGAGTATTTATAACAAACTGATCTGGTGTACCTCCCTGATACATTTGTGCTTCATGCAAAGATATTGATCCTTGACTAAAAGCAGGATGGTCTCCAATAGTTCCAATATTAGCTCTTGCAATTTCTACATTATTTAGATAAGCAACAAAGGCATCATCATAATCAACATTAAGTACGGCTTCCACTATATCTGCTGTATCTACAATAGTAAAAGTTCTTCTTAGATATAAAGAAGTCACAGCTGAAATTAAAGTTGAATCATCACCATCTCCATAACCGATACCTCCCTGACCACTTAACCATGTAGTGTCATTAAAGTTTAATTTCCGCCAATTTGTATCAGGTTCAGATGTGCCTTCTAAATACTTCCAAACGTCATTATCAAATATGACCGTTTCCCAATGGTCTATATTCTGAGAGATGGTAAAAAATGGCAAGCATCCTAATAGTAGTATTAGTTTTCTCATTCAATAATTATCTTCTTCTCAACTGTTTCATCATCATAAATATAAATTAGTAGCTCATCCTTTGTTCCTTTTGTTTCTCTTCCTAATACATCTATTTTTCTAAGAAGGTCTTTGTTTGTAGTGCTTTCTTCAATGCCTGTTCCACTACAATTAGTACT
>CAJWUS010000059.1 GCA_913047525.1 uncultured Flavobacteriales bacterium
ATTCTTCACTTACTACAATAGATACATTAGGAAGTTCTTTTTATATTGGAACTTGGCCAGTTGACAGCATGATTATGGTGTCAACAATTGGCGCGCCTTCTGGGATTACTTTAGATTGTAATACTGCTAACTGTAGTTATGAAGGAGATGTTGTTGGATGTGCAAATGTATATGGAATTACAAATGATCCCGTAGGAGTTTATCCAATTACAATAGAAGTAAATGTTTATACTCATGGTTCAATTACTTTTTTAGGATTCCCTGTTGCTGTAGAAACTGATCTGTATTCAGCCACTGGATCGTACGAAACTATTAAAGGTTATAATATTGTAGTTAATTCAGCAACTGGATTAGAGACTTTTCATCAAGAGGATTTTGTACTTTTTCAAAATACGCCAAATCCTTTTGCTGAATATACCAATATTCAATTTAATGCTCCAAAGTCTGATAATGTAGCATTTGAAGTTGTAGATATGTTTGGAAGAAGCGTTTATACTGAGATTATTGCTGCAACTAAAGGATTAAATACCTATCAGTTTAGCTATGATTTATCAGCAGGAATTTACATGTACAATATAAATAATGGAAAAAAAATTATTTCTAAGCGTATGATAGTTGCCGAAAAATAATGTCATTCAAACTAACGATTTTAGGTTGTAATTCAGCAATTCCTACTCCCAAAAAAAATCCAACCGCTCAGCTACTTAATGCAGATGAGCGGTTTTTTTTAATTGATTGCGGGGAAGGAACGCAAATACAATTGCTAAAAAACAAGATAAAGGCTCAGAGAATCAATCATATTTTTATCAGCCATTTGCATGGCGATCATTATTTCGGACTGATTGGGTTGATTAATACAATGCACCTTTTAGGCAGAACAACAGAGCTTAATCTGTATGCTCATCAGCAACTAAAAGAAATTATTGATTTGCAATTCTCAGCTTCTAATACAGAGTTAAAATTTCCATTATTTTTTCATCCAATTCCACCTGATGAAGAGAAAGTTCTTTATGAAGATGAGAGTATTATTATTCACAATTTAGTTTTAAAACATAGTATTCCTTCAAGTGGTTTTCTGTTTAAAGAAAAGAAAAAAGCCAAGAATATTATTAAAACAAAAATTGAAGAATATGAAATTCCTATTGACCAATTATCAAGTATAAAAAATGGTGCAGATTTTAAAAGCAAAGAAGGAAAGATTATCAAAAATAAGGAATTAACCACTATTGCAAAGTCACCACATTCCTATGCTTTTTGTTCTGACACGACACTAGTTGAAGAAAATATTGCAATAATTAAAGGAGTAACCCTTTTATACCATGAAGCAACTTTCATGAAAGATTTAGTGGAAAAAGCCAGGCAAACAGGGCATTCCACAACAATTGATGCAGCAACTATGGCAAAAAAAGCAGAAGTAAAAAAATTAGTAATTGGTCATTTCTCATCTCGCTATAACGATTTAGAAGAATTATTAGCAGAAACAAAATCTGTTTTTACAAATACTTATTTAGCAACTGATGGAGGCACTTTCGATTTTGATACAATTTAAAATCTATTTTATGTTGCTTAAAAAAAGATATATTTGCAAAGTTTTATATTAAAAATTCAGATGAAAAAGATAGTTTACTTATTTCTCATAATGTGTTTCTCTATAAGTTCGAATGGGCAATGTATAGATTCCTTAATTATTTTTTTTACTAATTACACGGCATCCCTTTCTTGCTATGGAGAACTAACAGCCATTACCGCTAACATTTCAGGAGGCGTTACCGCTAGTGGAAATTATACTATTTTGTGGGATAATGGAGACACTATAAATCAAACAATTTTAGGTGGTGGTACACATCAAATTTTAGTAAGAGATGATGTAGGATGTGAGGATTCTGCAAGTGTTCTTATTTTCAGCCCTGACCCATTAGTTGTAGATACTAATGCTACAAACCCAACATGCTTAGGAAATGATGGCCTTATTGACGTTGTGGTTACTGGCGGTACTTTACCTTATCAGTACCAATGGAGCACAGGTGTAGTAGGAACTTCTGTATCTGGACTTTTTGCAGGAACTTATTGGGTAATCGTTACAGATTCTTGTGGGATAAAAGATTCATTAGGAATTGTATTAGCTCCCTACATTTCTACATTAAATATTGATAACTTTAATTCAACACAACCCTCTTGTGCTAATAATGATGGGGCAATTGATATAACAGTTAGTGGAGGTTTTATGCCTTATACCTATCTTTGGAGTGATAGTATTGGAACAACAACTGAGGATATTTCTGGATTAGGATATGGAAGTTATACTGTCTTAATTACTGATGCTTGTGGACTTACAACTACAGCAACTTATACGCTCACCCAAATGCCAAATACTGTTTCATCTAGTGGATTTTATGATTATTTATCTCTGTGGTCATCCATTTCAGTTAGTGGTTCCAACCCCCCTTTTACTATTAATTGGACTAGCATTTCCATGACTGGAGATTCCATACAAGGGTTATGTGAAGGAAACTATCCCATTACAGTTACCGATAGTTTGAATTGTGAAGATACATTTTCGGTGGATGTTTTTTATAATATTAATCAGTTGGTAAATGCTTCAACTTCAACCGTAATTGATACAAGTTGGGGAATGGAACCTTTTTCTTATCTTTGGTCAAACGGACAAATAACCCCTCATGCCGATAGTTTATGTGATGGAACGCATTCCGTTACCGTAACTGCAAATGGTGGACCTTTTGCATGTCCCTATACTGAAGGATTTACAATAGATCCTATTACTGTTATACTTAATCATGATGATGCAATAGTGGATTGTGAATATGATATTCCTCTTGAGGGTATTATAATTATTGTAAATCCGGACGGAGGAACACCTAATTATTCATTTCTTTGGTCTACTGGTGATACTATTGATAGAATAAAAGATAATCTTCATCCTGGGAAATATTATGTTAGTGTTTTCGACAATAATGGCTGCCAACTCGATACTTCTATTAATATTTCTGCATTAGGCCCAGATTGTATTCCAAATGTATTTACACCAAATAATAGCGGTACAAATAATGTATGGGAGTTAGAAAATGCTTTCCTATATAAAGAATCTACTATCACTATTTATGGAAGATTTGGTAAAAAGGTGTATGAATCAGTTGGGTATGACACCCCTTGGGATGGAACCAACAACAAGGGGAGAGCCGTTCCAGACGGAACGTATTTCTACATTATTAATTTAGGGAATGGGCACGATCCTATAAGAGGAACAGTTACTATTATCCGATAATTATAAAACTGGATAAGGTTGTCAAGATCATTTTTAAAAAATGTAAGATCTGCATGCCTTCTTTCACTATCTGAGATTTTGACGACTCTACTTTTAGTTTTTTGGAAAATTCTACACATGAGTTTACTTCCTCAGGAAGTTTTGAGGTAATGCTGGTTGCGGCAGATAACAATAATTCAAGACTGTATTCTTTTGAAACGCATAAGAAACATAAAATATAGAACAAAATTAAACTCACTTACCTATATTGGAATTAGTACCTCAACACATCATTAAATTAGTTTCTTTTTCAAAAACTTTGCTGTAAGCGATTTCTTATTTTTTATTAGCATTTCAGGAGTGCCTTCAAAAACAACTTTTCCGCCTTTATCACCACCTTCTGGGCCAAGGTCAATTACCCAATCGGCACATTTTATAACATCCATATTATGCTCAATGCAAATAATGGAGTGTCCTTTTTCAATAAGTGCATAAAAGGAGTTAAGTAGTTTGTTTATATCATGGAAATGCAAGCCAGTGGTTGGCTCATCAAAAATAAAAAGTACTTTTTCTGGGGTGTTTCCTTTCCCTAAGAAAGAGGCGAGTTTTATCCTTTGCGCTTCACCGCCACTTAGGGTGTTGGAGGATTGTCCCAAAGCCACATAATCCAAACCAACTTGCTGTAATGGGATTAATTTTAAAGCGATTCTATCTGCTTTATTCTCAGTAAAAAAATCAATGGCTTCTTCAATCGTAAGTTTCAAAATGTCTGCTATATTTTTATCATGGAATTTTATTTCCAAAATTTTATCTTTATACCTTTCTCCTTTACAATCCTCACAAAGCAGATGCACATCCGCCATAAATTGCATTTCAACTGTTATTTCTCCCTCTCCATGGCAATGTTCACATCTTCCACCATCTACATTAAAAGAAAAGAATCCACTTTTGTAATTCCTGCTTTTTGCCAGTGGCTGGTTTGCAAACAAATTCCGAATATCATCAAATGCTTTTATATAAGTTACCGGATTAGAACGAGAAGATTTTCCAATGGGATTTTGGTCGATAAACTCAATTTCTTTCAAACTTTCCGTATCCACAGAAATTTTATCAAAACTCCCCAATTTCTTACCAAAAATTCCTAAATGATTAGAGATGGCAGGATATAGCACTTGCTTTATTAGGGAAGTTTTTCCTGAGCCACTAACCCCTGTAATTAAAGTGAGTCCATTTAATGGAAAATCAACATTCACATTTTGTAAATTGTTTTGCCGTATTCCTTCCATTCGAATTTTATTATTCAATATTCTTCTGTTCTCAGGCAGAGGAATTTGAAGTTTCCCACTCAAATATTTTGCGGTCAAACTATTTTTACTTTTTGCAATATCTTTTAACTTTCCTTGATAAACCAATTCTCCACCATTTCTTCCAGCATTCGGTCCAAGGTCAATTATTTGGTCGGCACTACCCATAACTTCCTCATCATGCTCCACCACAATTACAGTATTGTTTATATCCCTTAATTGATGTAAGACTGTAATTAATTTTTGCGTGTCGTTAGGATGTAAGCCAATGCTTGGCTCATCCAAAATATACATAGAGCCCACCAAACTACTTCCCAATGAAGTGGCTAAATTGATGCGTTGGGATTCCCCACCAGAAAGAGTATTTGAGGGGCGAGAAAGGGTAAGGTAAGAAAGTCCAACATTGTAAAGATATGCCAAACGATTCTTTATTTCAATAACTAATCTATCGGTAATTTCTTTGTCATGATTGTTTAGTTTTAGCTGATTAAAGAACTTTATTGCTTGCTCAATATTCATGCTTATAATATCATTAATTGATTTCTTGTTAATTTTCACATAATGCGCTTGTTTTCTTAGTCGTGAACCATTACATGCTGTGCATTTGGTTTTTCCTCTATATCTTGCAACTATTACTCTGTTTTGTATCTTGTATTTGTCGCTTTCCAATTTTGCAAAAAACTGATTTATTCCTTTGCATTTCTCTCTCCCATTCCACAAAATATCTAATTCTTCCTTTTTCAACTCATTATAAGCTCTGTGTATGGGAAAATCAAAATCACTTGATTTTAATATAAATCTATCTTTCCATTTTCCCAATTTCTCTCCTTTCCAGCAACTTATCGCCCCCTGATAAACCGAAAGTGTCTTGTTTGGCACTACCTTATTTTTATCCACACCTAACATACTTCCAAACCCTTCACATTGGGAGCAAGCACCATAAGGGTTATTGAAAGAAAATAAATGAATAGATGGTTTTTCAAACTCTATTCCATCCATCTCAAATTGGTTAGAAAAAGTATAATCTTTCCCCTCTATTTCTATTCTACAATCTCCATTCCCTTCATAAAATGCAGTTTGAATAGAATCTGAAATTCTATTTTTATTATCGTCATTATTATCGGTTATTATTCTATCAACTACAATAAAAACATCTTCCTGTTTTACTTTGAATTTTTGCTCAATTAATTGTTGGATTTTACTTATTTTTCCATTTATCCGAACCCTTGAAAACCCCTGTTGTTGCAATACGGAAAGAATCTCATTTCCATTTCTGCTACTTTTATAGTTTGCCAGAATAATACATTTGGTATTTTTAGGGAAATTAAGGATGAGGTCACATATATCACTTACACTATCTTTACATACCAGTTTCCCTGAAATAGGGGAGATTGTTTTACCAATCCGAGCAAATAAAAGGCGTAAATAATCATTAATTTCAGTAGTAGTTCCAACTGTAGATCTTGGATTTTTCGAAATTACTTTCTGTTCAATTGCGATGGCTGGGCAAATTCCTTTTATTTCATCTACATCTGGTTTTTGGAGTTTCCCTAAAAACTGTCTGGCATAAGAAGATAAACTTTCAATATATCTTCTTTGTCCCTCAGCAAAAAGGGTGTCGAAAGCCAAAGTAGATTTTCCAGAACCAGAAACCCCAGAAATCACCACCATTTTATTTTTTGGAATACTAAGCGAAATGTTTT
Organism: uncultured Flavobacteriales bacterium; assembly: GCA_913047525.1. Next base: position 6,270 of record CAJWUS010000059.1, read on the forward strand.
TTAAGTTATGCAACTTTGCGCCCTTAATAATGATGTCTTTTTGTGTATTTTCTTCTACTTTTGTCATTCTGATTTTTACGGAATTGGCAAATTTAGACAATAAGCTTTGTATATTTCAAAAAGTTGTACTATATTTGAACTTTAATTCAAACCAATTTTAACTAAAAACAAGATTATAGAAGCATAACTACTTTATAAAATTTATTAACCAAAATAAAGTAGATATGTTATTGATTAATCTGTCCGATAGTGAATTAGTTGCCCTTTACCTAAAAGGAGATTCCAAAAGTTTTGAAGCCCTAATACAAAAGCACAATAATAAGATTTATGCTTTTATATTATCTAAAATCAGAAATAGAGATCTTGCAGAAGATATTTTCCAGGATACTTTTATTAGAGTAATTAATTCCCTGCAAAAAGGAAAATATAATGAAGAGGGCAAGTTCCTGCCTTGGGTAATGCGTATTGCTAACAACTTAGTAATTGATTATTTCCGTAAAAGTAAAAAAATGCGAGCTATTGCACCAACGGATGACTTTGATATTTTTGATATTCTGCAAGATGGCGAAAAAAATATAGAAGATAATTTAGTAAACAACCAAATTCATAAAGATTTAAGAAAACTAATTGAGCATTTACCGGAGGATCAGAAGGAAGTTTTGAAAATGCGTTATTATGCAGAGTTGAGCTTTAAAGAAATTTCAGAAAGTACAGGAGTAAGCATTAATACGGCTCTTGGAAGAATGCGTTATGCACTTATTAATTTGCGAAAACTTATTGATTCGCATCAAGTAGATTTGCAAATAAGCTAAAAAAAGCAAATACTATAAAATAATAAAAGCTGTTTTTCGTTAGTAAAGGGTATGAAACCAATACTTTATTTATATGAAAAACAACTTTACTCTTTTAAAAGTGTTAGACCAATTAGTCGAAAATGGAGGACTAATTCAGGTTAGTAACACTAAAATTTATTCAATAACCGGCAAAAAGCAAAGTCCTAAGAAGGAAACGATCAGCAATATAATTGCGTATGCTAAATCGGTTAGATGCTATAAAACCAAATCAATAGATAAGGTTCTATTAATGCTGAATTAAGTGGTTTTGGTCAGCAAAAAGAGTCAGGCAATTTGTCTGGCTCTTTTTATTTAATACATTTGAAGAATGAATAAAAATGAAAGAACAAAAAGGTTTGTGGCCTATTTTTCTAAAAATATGCCTGAGGCAAAAACGGAATTAGATTACAAAAATGCATTTGAACTTACAGTTGCAGTTATTCTTTCAGCACAATGTACTGATAAAAGAGTTAATATTATCACAAAACAATTATTTGAAGAAATACCAAATGCAGAGGTAATGTCTGTATCTTCAGTAGATGCAATTTTTGAGCTTATAAAATCCTGTTCTTATCCACGAAATAAAGCAAATTACTTATCCGGAATGTCCAAAATACTTATGAGTGATTTTAATGGAAAGATTCCACCCAATTTAAATGATTTACAAAAACTACCAGGTGTTGGTAGAAAAACAGCAAATGTAATTGGTTCAGTATATTTTGATATTCCTGCTATGCCTGTAGACACACATGTTTTTCGGGTTTCTGAACGAATTGGACTTACTTTAAATGCAAAAAACCCTTTGCAAGCTGAGTTACAGCTTTTAAAACTTTTCCCAAAGAACAAACTAAATTTAGCTCATCATTGGTTGATATTACATGGTAGATATGTGTGTAAGGCTAGAAAACCCGATTGTTTTATATGTGGAATTACAACTATTTGTAATTTTTACAAAAAAGAAAAGGCTGTTGAAAAATAGCCGACTTTATATTTTTTTATTGTAG
>CAJWUS010000060.1 GCA_913047525.1 uncultured Flavobacteriales bacterium
ACTCTACTACACCATATCTTTCCGGATCGTTTACATGATATCCAAAAATAATACCTCCATCAACATTTTTACACTCTCCTAATGTCTTAATTTTCATTTGAAAAATGTTATCTCCTAATACCAGGCAGACTTTATCATTCCCTATAAATTCTTCTCCAATCACAAATGCTTGAGCCAAACCGTTCGGAACTTCTTGGACTTTATATTCAAATCTACAACCCAATCTGCTTCCGTCCCCTAGCAATTTCTTAAAAAGTGGTAAATCGTGAGGAGTTGAAATAATCAAAATCTCATTTATCCCAGAATACATTAATGTAGATAAGGGATAATAAATCATTGGCTTATCATAAATAGGCATCATTTGTTTGCTTATTCCCAAAGTAAGTGGGTGCAATCTTGTCCCTGATCCACCTGCTAAAATTATTCCTTTCATATCATTTTTCTTTTTACTTTAATTTGTGTTAATTCTACATCCTCCTCCTCATCAAAGATATCGAGTAATGGTTCCTTAAATGCCTCAGTTGTAATCACCCTTTCTAATGTCAATAAAAGGGCAGGTAATAACAACAAATTGGCCAACATTGCAATAAGTAGCGTAATGGAAACCAATAGCCCCAAAGCAACCGTTCCTCCAAATTCTGAGGCAATAAAGATAAAGAAACCACAGAAAAGAACAACTGATGTGTAAATCATACTTACTCCAGTCTCTTTTAGGGCCGCAATAACCGACCTTTTTATATTCCATTTTCTTGCGATTAGTTCCTGTCGGTATTTAGCCAAAAAGTGTATTGTATCGTCCACCGAAATGCCAAAAGCAATACTAAAAACTAGAATAGTTGAGGGCTTAATTGCAATGTTAAAATAGCCCATTATGGCTGCTGTTAGTAACAAAGGAATCAAATTTGGGATAAGTGAAACTACCACCATTCGGAAGGAATTAAACATCCAGGCCATAAAAATTGCAATAAGAATAATCACCAAAAACAGAGAGGTAAAAAGGTTTCGAACCAAGTATTTTGTACCATTTACGAACACAATGCTTGCTCCAGTAATGGTTACATTATACTTTTCTGAATCAAATATTTTATCCATTTTTGGTTGCAAAACATCCATTATACTATCCAATTTTGGCGTGCTTATATCTGACATCCTCATGCTTATTCGTGCTATTTGGTTTAAGGAATCTGTAAAAATATTTTTGCTTAACACATTATCGTTTTGCAAATTGTTCGCATAGGAAAATATCCAGTTCTTTTCTTGTGAATTAGGTAGTGTGTAGAAACTGGTATCCCCATTGTAAAAAGTCTGTTTCGCATATTTAGTAAAATCAACAATGGAAATAGCTCGTGAAAATTCAGGAAAACTATCCAAAACCAATTGTAATTGTTCTATCTTTTTTATTACCGATATTTTCATTAAGCCATTTTTCTTTTTTGTATCCACCAAAACTTCACAGTGCATTACTCCTGAAAAATTTTGTTCAAAAAACTTTATGTCCTTATACAAAACCCCATCTTTGGGTAAGTCATCCGTAAGTTTTCCAGTAGTTTTCACTTTAAATACTCCGAAAATCCCCAAAATAACTACTGCTAATGTTACAATATAAATCTGTGTCCTTTTATACTGCACTAATTTTACAAGAGTTGCCACAGAGGCATTTATCCATTTTTTATCTAAATGCTGAGTGTGTTTTCTTTTTGGAGGAGGAAAATAACTAAGAGCAATAGGGATAATAATAAGTGAAAAAAGAAAAATGAGCATAATATTCATAGAAGCAATTACCCCAAATTCTTTAAGTGTTTGGCTTTTGGTGAATATAAAAGCAGCAAAACCAGAAGCAGTTGAAAGGTTAGTAAGTAGTGTGATATTCCCCACCTTATTTATTATTCTCGATATTGCTTTTATCTTGTTTCTGTGTCCTTTAAATTCGTTATGAAATTTGTTGAGTAAAAAAATACAATTCGGAATGCCAATAACAACTATTACTGGCGGAACCAATGCCATTAAAATTGAAATTTCATATCCTAAAAGGGACATAGTTCCAAATGACCAGATTACGCCAATTACTACCACAAACATAGATACTAAAGTCGCCCTAATCGAACGGAAAAACAGAAATAAAATAAAGGAAGTAATAAGCAAGGTAAGAATAATAAAAAGTGTTATTTCTTTGCGTACCTGTATAGAATCAACTGTTCTAATATATGGTAATCCGGAATAATGTAGATCTAAATTTTGCCTCTTAGCATACTCTTCTCCTTTGAGATGTATTAGCCGAATCAATTCTTCCCGTTCGTTTATTTTTAAAATTTCAGGATTGATACTTACAACTAAAAAAGTGGCTTTCGATTTTTCATTATAGAATAAATCTTTATAAAATGGCTGATTTAATAAATTGGTAACCGATTTATCAAATTCCTCTTGAAAAGTTAAATTGGAATTATGCCAGTTAATCATCTTAAAACTTTTGCTAATTGTGTCCTTTACAAGCAAAGATAAATTCTCAATGGAATTTGTCTTTTCAACTCCACTAATTTCGCTTATTTCATTACTTAAGTTTTGCCAAGCACTATATTGTTCAATATTAAATAAGTCAGGGTTTATGACACCAATAACCATGGCATTCTTATTGTCACCAAAATTATTTCTGAAGTTTTTATAATCATGAAAAACAGTAGATGTTTTTGGCAAAATCTTTGCCATTTGATAGGATAGCTTTATGCTATTTGCCTGATAAAGCATCAAGGTAGTTAACAAAATAACAGAAAGTAAAATTGCAAGACGAAACCTTAATATAATTCTAGAAATTACTACCCACATAAATATATAAAATGCTTTTTTATGATGCTTAAATTTTGTCCGAAAATAAGGACAAAATTTGATTATCCCTCTTCTTAACGAATTAATTTATACCAATCTTATGTCTTCAACAAAATATTTAAATAGAGATAAAAAAACGGCTAAAAATGAGCCAAAAAAATTTAATGATTAGGAAACTCTAAATGGTTAAAATTTCTTTTTCTTTGGCAGAAAAATGATTATCTGTTGTTGTAATATACGAATCCGTTAGTTTTTGCACTTCTGCCTGAGCATCTTTTTCCAAGTCTTCTGACAACCCCTCTTTTCCTAATTGCTTCATTTCATCATTCGCTTTATGGCGAACATTTCGAATGCTTACTTTGCAATGTTCTGCTTCTGCTTTTGCTTGTTTTACCAATTCTAATCGTCTTTCCTCAGTAAGTGGGGGAATGTTTATCATTATCATTTCCCCATTATTCATAGGCGTAAAGCCAAGATTAGCTTCCATTATTGCTTTCTCAATATCTTGCAAAACAGATTTATCCCAAGGTTGAATAGAAATGGTTTGCGCATCAGGAGTGTTTACATTAGCCATCTGACTGATAGGAGCAGAAGTGCCATAATAGTCAACTTGAACACTGCCAAGCATTTGCGGATTAGCTTTTCCTGCTCTTATTTTTGTCAATACAGCTTCCAAGTGCTTAATGGATTCTTCCATTTGCTCTTTGGCAGCCTCTAAGTGAAATTTTACTTCTTCTGTCATTGGTTAAAAGCTTTATACAAGATTATTAAAAATTAACCAAAGTTCCAACTTTTTTGCCAGAACATACTTTTTTAAGGTTGCCGTTTTGGTTCATATTGAAAACTTTAATCGGTAAATTGTTTTCCCTGCAAAGGGTGAAAGCCGTCATGTCCATTACTTTCAAACCTTTTTTATACACCTCATCAAAGGAAATAGAGTCATACATTTTTGCCGTTTTATCTTTTTCAGGATCGGCCGTGTAGATACCATCCACTCTGGTCCCTTTCAAAATTACATCTGCCTCAATCTCAATAGCTCTTAAAGTGGCAGCCGTGTCGGTTGTGAAATAAGGATTTCCTGTTCCTCCTCCAAATATTACTACTCTCCCCTTTTGTAAATGGCGAATGGCTTTTCTTCTGATGTAAGGTTCAGCAACTTGTTCCATTTTAATTGCGGTAAGCAACCTTGTTTGGATGTTAATTTTTTCTAGTGCCGATTGCAAAGCCATTCCATTTATGATGGTAGCAAGCATCCCCATATAATCGCCCTGAACTCTGTCAAATCCTGCTCCTTCCGATTGAATTCCTCTATAAATATTGCCACCCCCAATTACAATAGCAACCTCAACGCCAAGAGATGTGATTGCATGTATTTCATTGGCATAATCGGTTAATTTTACCGAATCAATACCGTATTTCTTTTTCCCCATCAAAGCTTCCCCGCTTAATTTTAATAGAATCCTTTTGTATTGCATAGTCTAAAAAAGTTTTTCAAAGATAAATAATTCAGCTAAAGAAAAAATAATGTAGTTTAGAAATTTTGAGCCATAAAAAAGCCACTCTGAAAAAAAGTGGCTTCTTAAAATTATATAAGTGTTTTTTAACCTAATGAAACTCTTTTAAAACTACTAACTTCAACATCACTATAAGTTTTAATGTAATCTGAAACAGATTGTTTTTCATCTTTAATGAAATCCTGATCAAGCAGACACATTTCTTGGTCTAAAGTAGTATTATCTGAAATGTATCGGTCCATTTTGCCAGGAATAATTTTATCTAAAATATGCTCTGGCTTACCTTCTGCTATTAATGCTGTTTTTACAGTTTGTTCTGCTTCTGCCATTACCTCATTTGTTAATTGCGACATAGAAATGTATTGCGGAACATTTTTAAGTTTTTTTCCTAATCTTGCTAACTCTTCATTGTCTTTTTCAATTACAGCAATTCTCGCCTGTGTTTCTGAAGAGACAAATTCTGCATCAAAATCCTTGTAAGATAAAGTAGTTGCCCCCATAGAGGCTACTTGCATTGCCAAATCTTTGGCTAATACCTCCGATTTTTCAACTACATTAGTCAACCCAACCAAAACTGCAATTTTCACCCCATGAATATAAGAGCCAACAAAAGGAGCTTCTACTCTTTCAAAAGCGGAAATTTCTAACTTTTCTCCAATGACTCCTGTCTGTTCAATTAATTTTTCTGCAACAGTCATTCCACCAAAATCGGCTGTCATAAAAGAATCCTTGTCCTTATGATTTAGTGCTATATCGGCAAATTGACTAGTTAATTCTTTGAAAGAATCGTTTTTAGCAACAAAGTCTGTTTCGCAAGCTAATACAATTGCAATACCTGCTGTATTATCTGCATTTATTTTTGTAATTGCCACTCCTTCAGAAACTTCCCTATCGGCACGCTTTGCAGCTACTTTTTGTCCTTTTTTTCTCAGCACATCAATTGCCGCATCAAAATCGCCATTAGCTTCTAATAATGCATTTTTACAATCCATCATTCCTGCACCTGTTTGCCTTCTTAATGTGGCTACATCAGCCGCTTTAATCGCTCCCATTTTTACTTTTCTGTTTTAGTTGTTTCTTCTTTTGTTTGTTTTTCCTTTTTAGCTTTTAGTTTTTTAGCATTTTCCATGGCTTTCTGTTCAACCGCTTTATTTTTTTCTTCTAATCCTTCTGCAACAGCATTGGTAATAATTTCCATTATACACTCAATTGATTTTGTAGCATCATCATTGGCAGGGATAGGAAATTCAACCAGGCTTGGATCTGAATTGGTATCCACCATCGCAAAAGTTGGAATATTTAGCTTTCTGGCCTCAGCAACTGCAATATACTCTTTATTAATATCTACAACAAAAATAGCAGAAGGCATACGATTCATTTTTGAAATACTGCCTAAATTCTTTTCCAATTTTTCTCTAGTTCTTGAAATTTGAAGGCGCTCTCTTTTTGATAAAGTATCAATAGTTCCGTCCTCCTTCATTTTATCAATAGTCTCCATCTTTTTTACTGCTCTTCGGATAGTAACAAAATTGGTTAGCAAACCGCCTGGCCATCTTTCAGTAATGTACGGCATATTGATTCTTTGCACTTTTTCAGCGACAATATTTTTTGCTTGTTTTTTGGTTGCAACGAATAAAATATTTTTTCCTGATTTTGCAATCTGTTTCATTGCAGAGGCAGCCTCTTCAATTTTTGCTACTGACTTATTTAAGTCAATAATATGGATTCCATTTCTCTCCATAAAAACATAAGGGGACATTGCTGGATTCCACTTTCTTTTTTGGTGTCCAAAATGCACACCTGCGTCTAATAGTTCTTTAAAATTCGTTCTTGTCATGTTTACTTTCTTTTAGTCAGCAACCCTTAGGTAGAAGCCTTCTGGCTTGTCCTAAAAGTTTAGATGCTAAACATTGATTAATAATTAAAATTCTATCTTTTAACCCACTGGAATTTCTTCCTTGCTTTCTTTTGTCCGGGTTTCTTTCTTTCCACAACTCTAGGATCTCTCGTAAGTAAACCTTCTGCTTTTAGTGCAGGTCTATTTTCAACATCTAGCTCACATAAAGCCCTGGCAATAGCCAACTTTATTGCATCTGCTTGACCAGTAGTTCCTCCCCCTACAACATTTACTTTTATATCAAATTTACCTTCCATATCTACTACTTGTAATGGTTGATTTACTTTATAAAGCAGTATTTCAGTTGGAAAATATTCTTTACTATCTTTTTTGTTTATGGTAATTTTACCTTTACCAGCCGACATATATATCCTAGCGACTGATGCTTTTCTTCTTCCTATTGTATGAATCGTATCCATATTATTTTAAATCGTTTAAATTTAAGCGTTGTGGTTTTTGTGCCTCTTGCCCATGCTCAGCACCTGCATATATATAACAGTTTTTTAAGATTGCTGCTCCCAATTTATTTTTAGGAAGCATCCCTTTAATGGCATGTTTTACAACTGATGTTTCATCTTTTTTCAGCATCTGAGCAGGTGAGATTCTTTTTTGCCCTCCTGGAAATCCAGTGTGAGAAAAAATTTCTCTTTTTTCCATTTTGTCTCCTGTCATTACAATTTTACCTGCATTAATTACGATTACATAATCACCACAATCAGCATGAGGGGTAAAATTTGTTTTATACTTACCTCTTAAAACTTTGGCAATTTTTGATGCCATTCTTCCAAGAATTTGTCCTTCAGCATTAACTACAAACCACTCTTTGTTTGCTGTCTCTTTATTTGCTGATAATGTTTTGTAACTTAATGTATCCACTATATATATGTTTTTTAGTCCTTTATAAAAGGGCTGCAAAATTACACTTTTTTATATTTCTGCAAAATATTATTACCTATTATTGCTTACAACATTTAACACCTTTCCTATCTTGGTAAAAGCTGTAATTGCTTTATCTAAATCTGCACGACTATGTGCAGCAGAAATCTGAACTCTAATTCTAGCTTTTTCTTTTGGCACAACAGGGAAGAAAAATCCAATAACATAAATCCCTTCATCTAATAATTTATTTGACATTCTCTGAGCTAGTTTTGCATCATAAAGCATTACAGGAACAATAGGATGTACTCCTTCTTTTATATCAAATCCTGCAGCTGTCATTTTCTCTCTAAAATACTGAGTGTTTTCTTCTAACTTATCACGCAAATCAGTAGTATTACTTAATAAATCAATCACCTTAGTTGCCGCACCAACAATAGCAGGCGCTAATGAATTTGAAAATAAATACGGGCGAGATCTCTGGCGCAACATATCTACAATTTCTTTACGGCCAGAAGTAAATCCTCCCATTGCGCCACCCAAAGCTTTTCCTAAAGTAGAAGTAATAATATCTACCCTTCCCATTACATCACAATGCTCGTGCGTTCCTCTACCTGTGTTTCCTACAAAACCAGTAGAATGAGAATCATCAACCATAACTAAGGCGTTATATTTGTCGGCCAAATCACAGATTTTATCCAATTGAGCCAAATATCCATCCATAGAGAAAACTCCATCCGTTACAATCACTCTGTTTCTTTGGTTCTGAGAAAGTTTCAATTGATCTTCTAAACTTTCCATATCATTATTTTTGTATCGATATCTTTTTGCTTTACACAATCTAACTC
>CAJWUS010000061.1 GCA_913047525.1 uncultured Flavobacteriales bacterium
TGCTACCCCGACTTTTTCGCTTTATATATTTCCATAATTTTTCTGTAAGTTTGTTTTATGAAACAAAGTCTCTGTTTATCTCTTATTCAGTCCAATATTTTTTGGGAAGATATAGATGCTAATCTTTCGCATTTTAAAGAATTAATTTCGGATATAAAAGAAACAGATATCATTTTACTTCCTGAGATGTTTAATACTTCCTTTTGTCCTAAATCCAATCACTTAGCTGAAACAATGGAAGGAAAAACCATTAATTGGATGAAGGAAATTTCCAAACAAAAAAACTGTGCTATATCAGGAACTTTAATGGTTAAAGAAGGAGAAAAAATTTATAATCGCCTTGTTTGGATAAATAAAGGGGGCTCAATTCAAACTTATGATAAGCATCATTTATTTTCTTTACTAAAAGAAGAAAGACATATAGCAAAAGGAGCAGGAAGGCTGATTGTTGAGGTAGATGAATGGAAAATTTGTCCACTAATTTGTTACGATTTGCGTTTCCCGGTTTTTAGCCGTAATAATGTAGATTATGATATTTTAATTTATTTAGCCAATTGGCCTGTAAAAAGAATTGATGCTTGGGATACGCTTTTAAAGGCACGAGCAATAGAAAATCAGTGTTATACCATTGGAGTAAACAGAGTAGGGAAAGATGGAAATGGCGTTTCTTTTAACGGACACAGCAAGGTGTTTGATGCTTTTGGTAAGGAGTTATCTTCTGCAACCGAAAATAGAGAAGAGGTTTTGCAAATTGAAATCAGTTTAGATGATTTGAAACTAAAAAGAAGACAAATGAACTTCTTGCAAGATAGAGATGATTTTAAATTACTCTAAATTCCACTCCAATTCCAAATCCCAATTGGAGCGAATTGTAATTTCATTTGGGTAGTTTTCTACTTTTTCGGCCTGTGTTTTGCTTTCCCAATTTCCAGTGTTCCAAATTCCATCTTTATTGCTATCTGCAATATATTTTAATTGGTATTTTCCGGGAATTATATCATTTAAAGCATAAGGTTTTGCTGTAAAAACAAATTCGATAATTACTTTTTCGTTTTGTAATAGCTGAAAAACACAAGGATAATTAGTGGCAGTTATAATTTCCAATTTTCCAAAGGTGATGCTCTCCACAAACAGACTATCTGTTTTACTGCTGTCGGTTAAAGTGCTTAAAGTGTCGGCAATTACAGAATCTATTTCTACAATAGGATCGAAAGCCAAAAGTGAAATAAAACTGTCTGTTTTAGCATTAATCAATTTGTTAGAAAAGGCAATTAATTCTTTCTCATTATAAATAAAATCAAAATTAGTCAAAGCAACAATTTTGTAAGCATTAGCGTTCAAATTTGGAAAATGGAAGTTGCCATCTTTATCTGTTTTTGCAATATAATTAGGCGCCCCCTTAAAAATGATAGAGTCATTTATACTTTTATCAAATAGCATAATCCAAGCATTTTCAACCACCTCTAAAGTATAGGCATTTTTCAATTTCCCGCTAAATTTTAAGGAATCCAAGTTTTCAGAAGTAGAAAAGAGCAATTGTAAATCTTCAACTACATTTCCCTCATTTATATCTTTTATACAATTATCTAAAGAAAGCAAATAAGTGGTATTTCTCATCAAAGTATCTTCAACATGCAACTCCAACGATTTGCCTGCTATCTTTTTTACTATGCGTTTTTTTATTGGTGGAGAAATATAAAAATGCTCTTCCCACTGATTAAGCGCAATGTGCTCATCAAATAAAAAATAAATTTTATCTAATTGACCGCTTTCCTTTCCAACAGATTCAATAATATTCAGAATCTCAGGGGCATCCATATCTTTTTCACCACCAGTTGGCGCTACCATATTTGCACAACTGCTTAGTAGTAAAACGATAAAAATGGATAGGGATAATTTCATATTACAAATAAACGAATAAACATTAACCAAAAAAAATTAGACCACCGCAATAGTAACAATACTAACTTTAACATCTTCTACTTCTAATAGTTTCTGTGCACATGCCTCCATTGTAGAGCCGGTTGTTACCACATCATCCACTAATAATATATGTTTGTTTTTGATTTTTAAGGGATGTCTCAAGGCAAATGAATGCATCATATTTTCCCAACGACTAAATCGTTTTTTTCTAGTTTGTGAATCGGTATTTTCAATTCGAATTAAGGATTTGAAACTCACTTCTAATTTCAAAATTTTATTTATACCTTTTACAATATACTTACTTTGATTATAACCTCTTATTTTTTCTTTTTTCGGATGTAATGGTATGGGGATAATAAGATCAATGCCTTCAAAAAACTTACTATCCCTTATGGCATAAGCTATCTGTTTCCCCAGAAAAACACCAATTGTTTTACCTCCTTCATATTTTAATGGATGGATTAATTTTTGGGCATTACCTTGCTTTTTAAACTGAAAAAGTGCAGCTGCATTTTCAAGCTTCACTCTGCCCCAAAATCGTTTACTCACCTCATTTTCCTCTTGTAAAAAACAATCTGTTTTTTGGGTTTGGTGAAGACATGCTATACAAATACACTCTTCCTCTTTTAGCAGATTTTCATTACAAATCAAACATAATTCTGGATAAAATAAAGAGATAAAATCTTCTACTACTGATTTTGTATTTTCCAAAATAGACATAAAGCAAGATACAAAAAAACCCACCAATTTGGCGGGTTTAATTATCAGAATAAACGCCTGCTTATCCGCATTTACTATAGCCGCAACTTACACATTTCAAGCAACCTTCTTCATACACCAATCCTTCATCTCCACACTCTCCACAAGTATTGTCTGTTACTTTAGTGCCATCAGGAATAAATGTTTTTAGTGCTCTTACTACTCCGCTTTTCCAAGTATTGATGTTGTCATCATAAAGATTCATTTTTCCAATCAAATCTACTACATAATGAAGTGGCATGCCGTGTCGTAACACACCTGAAATCAGTTTTGCATAATTCCAAAATTCTTTATCAAATGAACGGGATAATCCACCCATAGTAATTTTATATCCTTCCTTATCTTCATACTGAAAATCGTATTGTGTTCTACCACCTTCCTTTTTTGTTTTAATTACCCATCCATATTCGACTACTTGGGGCACTACAAAAACATCTTCTGTTTTTCCTGTAAAAATTTCGTAAGGTCTTCCATTCATTAGTCCAACAACAGCAATCCATTTTTCTTTATTATTTTGGAAACGAACTACTTTGGCATCTAATTTTTTTGGTCGTGATGGTGCACGGGTTTCTTTAAACTCTGTGTTTTCTAAAACATCATCTTTTTTATCATCATCAGCTACTAAAACTCCAGATCGAGAACCATCACGGTAAACGGTAATTCCTTTTAAGCCCAGCTTCCAAGAATCCATATAAATAGAACTTACTTTTTCAAGTGATACATCATTTGGCAAATTGATTGTTGAACTGATAGAATGGGTTACATACTTTTGTACCACCGCTTGCATTTCAACTCTCTTATCCCAATCAATTTCAGGTGCAGTTGAACCCGCGTAAGGACTTTTTGTAATATCTGTTTCCCCAGTAATCTCCATCCATTTTTTTAGGTTGTGGTGGTAAACAGTAAATTCCTGCCACTTATCTCCCGTATCATCAATAAAGTCTACTTTTGCTTCTTTGTCCTGCTCATTCAGCTTTCTTCTTCTTTTGTAATGCATCATAAATACGGGCTCAATCCCTGATGATGTTTGGGCGAGCATACTCAAAGTCCCTGTTGGCGCAACCGTACTAATGGAAATATTTCTTCTACCGTGCTCCATCATTCTATTATAAACTTCCGGCAATTCTTTTTCTAGCATTTGTATAAATTCTGATGTTTTTTCAATTTTTGCATCAAAGCCAACAAAACTTCCTCTTTCCAATGACATATCTATGGAACTATCAAATTCTGCTCTGCATTTTTCTTTCATTATCCCCTCTACTTTTGCAATCGCCTTATCAGAATCAATTGCCATGCCCAATGCCGCAACCATATCAGCAAGAGCCGTAAATCCTAAACCGGTTCTCCTTCCTTCTTTTCCAGTTTTTAGCAAAAGTTCCCAAGTTTCTTTTTCTACGCCCTTTATGTTTTCCGGCTCATCATCATCTTCTACTTTTTTTAAGATTCTACCAATTGCCTCTATTTCCAAATCAACCAAATCATCCATTAATCTTTGTCCTTCATAAGTTGCTCTGTAGAAATTATCCATATTAAATTTAGCATCTTTTGTAAAAGGATTTTCAACAAACTTAAAAAGATTGATAGCTATTAATCTGCAACTATCCCCTCCTTGCATTGCAATCTCAGAACAAGGATTTGTTGAAGTATTTTCATATCCAGGATAAACGGATGATGTTGAATACCAATGTTGTCTGTCCCAAAATATTAAACCAGGTTCAGCTGTATTATGGGCGCATTTAATTATTGTATTCCAAAGCTCTTTCGCATTTATGGTTTTGGTAAACTTAGGATTGTCAGAATCGATTGGCCAACGGTGAGTATATTGCTTGTTATTATCTACCGCTTTCATGAACTCATCAGAAAGACGAATAGAAATGTTTGCACCTGTTACTTTTTGTAAATCTTGTTTAATGATTATAAAATCTTCCACATCTGGATGTGCAATATCCATAGAAAGCATTAAAGCCCCACGCCTACCGTTTTGCGCAACCTCACGAGTTGTGTTTGAGAATCTGTTCATAAAAGAGACAGCCCCAGAAGTGCTCCCTGCCGCATTAGAAACTTTAGACCCTGATGGCCGTAGGTTTGAAATATCTACTCCAACACCACATCTTCTTTTGAAAAGTTGGGCTAATTGTTGGTCGGTATAAAATACTCCGCCATAAGAATCATGCATTTCAGGCACCACTATGCAATTAGATAAAGAAGCTAATTTATAATGATTGCCAAGAGAGCTCATTACACTTCCTTGCGGAATAATATAGCCGAATCCTTTAAATAAATTATAGATTTTTTCTTCTGTTAGAGGTCCTCTTTTTTGCCCGTATTCAGAAAGGAATTTTGCTCCTCCATTTAAATCATAACGCAAAGCATAATCATTTTCAATTCTCGCAAATTCTTTAGCCATTCTATGGTGCATATCATCAGGAGATTGTTCTACAAATTCTCCTTCATCATCCGTCATGGCATATTTGTTTATCCATGTTGTGGCGGCTAATTCATCTCCATTAAAATATTTTATACTCTTTTTTAATATATCTTCATAAGCGTATGTTTTTGTACTTACATCTTTTGCAAATACTTCCTCCGTGGCTTTGGTTTTTACTGTCATTTTCTCCTTTTACTATTAAATTGTCTAAATAATATTTTACTATTAAAATGATTGATACAATTTTAAGAAAGAATAGGGTTGTATTTATATTAAGTGAAATAGTTTTTTTAACAATTTTTTCAACTACTACAAAAATTTAGCTTTGTGCCAATAGAAAAAAAACTACAAAAAAAGTCGATTATTTTAAGGGGCATAAGAAGGAGCAAAAAGAGAATCAAAGTGTAATAAATATTTTTTATTTAAGCAATAACTTTTGACAAAATACTTTCAAACAATTTTCGTCCATTAGTGCTTTTAAGTTCTATGTCAGATGCTCGTTCAGGATGTGGCATCATACCAAAAACATTGCGATCTTTGTTGCAAACTCCCGCAATATTTTTAATTGAGCCATTAGGATTTGAATCTGCAGTTACTTCTCCTTTTTCATTACAATATTTAAAAAGGATTTGGTTATTATTTTCTAAATCTTCCATTACTTTCTTATCAGCAAAATACCTTCCTTCTCCATGCGCAATAGGAATTTTGATAGCTTTTTTGCTAAGCATATTGGTAAGTATTGTGTCTTCAGAAAAGGGTTTTAAATGTACATTTTTACAAATAAATTTATGATTGGTATTATGCAAAAGCACCCCTGGCAAAAGCCCTGTTTCGCACAAAATTTGGAAACCATTACAAATCCCCATTACAAATCCTCCAGCATTAGCAAAGCCAATAATTTCTTTCATAATGGGAGAGAATTTTGCAATAGCACCAGAGCGTAAATAGTCGCCAAAAGAGAAACCTCCAGGCAAAATAATAAACTCACATTCTTGCAAATTAGTGTCCTTATGCCAAAGTTTTACCACCTCTTTTTTGAGGATACTTTCAAGCACATAAATCATATCCATATCGCAATTAGAACCAGGAAAAATAACTACTCCAAATTTCATTTTTATTGCTTTTAATTTATTGCAAAAATAAAATAATTAAATCGAAATTCGATAATAAGCGGAAGCTAATAAAAAAAGTAAGAACAAAATCTCTGTTAATCTTTTTCGTTTGGAATACACAAAAAAGTTAGCCACTACTATGCTAATTGGTGTAAAGGCTAAAAAATAAGAGCCATCAATATTAATAAATAGAAGTAAAATAAAATAAGCAAGTATTATGAAAAAGGACTTTCTGGAGCGAATACTTTTTTTATACATCCACAATACAAGTTCGAGAAAGGAAAATAAAAGAATAATCATCACAACAGTATACCAAATAATTTCGGCATAGGATAAAGTGTTAATTATTGGAACGTAGAGGGAGACAAGCTTAAATGTGGGGACATTAAATACAAAGGAATAGCCAAATATAAAAGTATAAATCTTATAAAATAGAATTGGGAGAGCAAGCCCAATTAATGAAATAAGAATGCTTCTCCAACTCATATTGCGAAAGGCAAGAAAAGCAACTATGATTAGAGGAAACAATAATAAAATATCAGAGTAGAACAGAGCAATTGTCCCTAGCAAAAAATTAGCATTAAAACTTTCAGAAAATGGCCTATCCTTTTGGTAGGAAGAAAATAAAGCATTGATATAAAAAAGCAAGAAAAAGGAAATTATCCAAGAGTCTACTTGGGTAATAAAAGGAGTAGTAAGTAATAAAAAAATCGGAGCCAAAACCAAACTATTTTTCTTTATCACATCTTTTTCATAAATTAAATTATTCAAACCAACAGATTGCAAAAGAGGCAGAAATAGCCCTAAAATAAAAACAGTAGTTGCCGAAAAAAAGGCGTGGAGATAAATATCAGAAAGCCTATTTGTAAAAATTGGCAAACACCAAAATAGTATAGCAAAAACCATAAAAAACACAATGGTTAGGGGGCTTGTCGTTTTTAAATTTTTCAGGAACATTTAAGTTAGATTCTAATAATTAATTATTTTTGCCAAAGAATTTTAAATTTATATAATGAATAATTTTTTTTATGGCATAGCTAATTTTTTTGGTTATATTTTTGATTTTATGCCTACAATAGGTAACAAGATAAATTATTTTTATGTAGTAGTAATCTTTACTTTTTTGGTTGTATGGACCTTAAAAATGATAAAGCACAAAAAAGATGGACAGGAGCACAGCTCATCTTAAATCAAAGCCAATATCTTTTCGGTAATATTTACTTTCAAAGTTAATTTTTTCCGCATTCACGAATGATTTGCTAAGTGCATCTTCTATGTTTTTGCCAAAAGAAGTAACTGCTAAAACTCTGCCTCCATTTGTTAAAACAGCAGATCCTTCTTGTTTGGTCCCTGCATGAAAAACAATACTTCCTTCCACATCATCTAAACCAGCAATCACTTTCCCCTTTTCATATTTTTCAGGATAACCACCAGAAACAAGCATCACAGTAGCGGCAGTATCTTCATCTATATGTAAATCTTTTTCACTAAAAGTGTCATCTCCAATTCCTTGAAATAAATGTAGTAAATCAGATTTTATTCTAGGAATAACTACTTCTGTTTCTGGGTCGCCCATTCGCACATTATACTCTATTACTTTTGCATCATTTCCTTTAACAATAAGGCCAATAAAAATAAACCCATGATATG
>CAJWUS010000062.1 GCA_913047525.1 uncultured Flavobacteriales bacterium
TCACAAATATGATTTTGCTTTTCTAGCTCCTTTTTTAAAAAAGGATGGACAGTATCAATAAAAAGAATCTTCATTTTTTAAAGAATTGCTTGACCGATAAGGAAATAAATAAACAGGCCTAAAACATCATTTACTGTAGTGATAAAAGGACCTGTTGCTAGTGCAGGGTCAATTTTATATTTTTTGAGAGTTAAAGGTACAAATGTCCCAAAAAGTGCTGCAAAAACAATCACTGCTAGAAGAGAGATGCTTACAGCTAAACTTAAGTCACCATAACCTAAAGCAAATGCTGCCGCTAAAATAATAAGAGAACAAATTATTCCATTCAGCAAACCAACACCTAATTCTTTCAGGAGTTTTTGAGATATATTATCCATTTTTAAGGAATCATTTGCCAATCCTTGAACTACAATAGCGGCAGATTGCACGCCAACATTTCCTCCCATTGCAGCAATCAAAGGGATAAAAAATGCCAATTGATAGTTTATTTCAAAAATATTAAATTTATCTATTACTATTGCGCCAAGCAAACCACCTAATAGTCCAATTAAAAGCCATGGCAGTCTTGCTCTTGTAAGCTCCCAAATAGTATCACTACTTTCTACATCTTCAGAAATACCACTTGCTAATTGATAATCTTTTTCCGCCTCTTCTTTAGCAACATCCATTACATCATCAATAGTAATTCTTCCAATCAAACGGTTCATATCATCAACAACCGGCAATACAATCAAATCGTATTTGTTCATGATATTCGCCACATCCTTATCATCCTCTGTGGCTTTTACAGAAATAATTTCGGTTTTAATAATTTCTTTTATTGGGGTATTGGTTTCTGTAAGCAGTAATCCACTAAGTGACATAGAACCAAGCAAAACATCATCATTATCCACCACATAAATGGTGTGTACTTGTTTTACATGCTCAGCTTGTTTACGCATTTCTCTAAGGCATTGCAAAGTGTTCCAATTTTCATTTACCTTGATGAGTTCCTTTGCCATTAGCCCACCAGCTGTATCTTCTGGATAAGTAAGTAAATCGGAAATATCGTTTGCATGATCCTTATCTTCAATAAGTGATAAAACTTCTTCTTGTTTTTCTTCTGAAAGTTCACCAATTACATCTGCTGCATCATCCGTTTCTAAATTATCGATTACTTCTTCTGCAATTTCTTTTGCAGTTAAATCAGCCAATAAGTCTTCCCTTAAATCGTCATCCAGTTCTACAAGAATTTCTGCCGATTTTTCCTCTGCAATAAATTGATATAAAAATTGGGCGTCAGTGGTAGAAAGTTCTTCCAGTATTTCAGCAATATCAGCAACATGCAAATCGTCTATCAAATCCTGCAATTTTGCAGTATCCTTCCGCCCAATTTGCACCCCTATTTCATGTATAAGCTGGACTGTTATTTCTCTTTGTTCTGACATACCTTAGTGATTGTTATAAAATCCTCTACCGACAACTCCTCTGCTCTTTTTCGCAATAAATCGGTGTGGGCTAATTCCCTTTCCAAAGAAAAGGATTTTAATGCATTTCGCAAAGTTTTACGCCTCTGATTAAAACCAACCTTTACAATTTGCTTGAATAATTTCTCATCACAAGGCAATTGTTTCACTTTATTTCTGGATAGTTTTATTACGCCAGATTTTACTTTTGGAGGGGGAGAGAATACATCTTCATTCACTGTAAAGCAGTATTCAATATCATAATATGTCTGTAACAAAACGCTCAATATTCCTCTCTGTTTTCCTTTTTTCGCTAAAATTCTTTCGGCTACTTCTTTTTGAAACATCCCGATAATTTCTGAAATAAGATCTTTATTCTCAAAAACAATAAAAAGTATTTGAGTGGAAATATTGTAAGGAAAATTACCAATAAGCGCAAATTGCTCACCAATTTCTTCTGGCAAATTCAACTTTAAAAAATCAGCTTCTATAATTTGTTTTTCTAATTGCGGATAATGAAGCATGAGATACAAAATAGATTCTTTGTCAATTTCTACTAATTTCAAATCTATATTTTTTAAGATAAGAAACTTTGTAAGCACACCCATTCCAGGGCCCACTTCCACTACTTTGTTAGCATCCTTTGATAATAAGTCGGTAATGGCTTTTGCTATTGCCTCATCATTCAAAAAATGTTGCCCCAAATGTTTTTTTACCCTTACCTTATTCATGGCTATAAACAACTTCTAAAAGGGTGCGGAAGGCAGCAAATTTTCCTGCAAACTTTTTACTGTGTTCTGTTTGAAGTTTTGTAGCAAATTGTTCGCTATACTGCTCATAAGTTTTCATATCCTTACAAGAATATTGAATGGCATAAGTATGGTCGCCCATCTCTTCTGCTAAAACCCTGCTTATTTTACAATCTAAAAACATACCCGTATTCATTACATCCGGAATGTGAGTGCTTTTCATCCAATCAATCCAAGTTTTTTCCATTTCCTTGTCAATGCTAATAGTTACATTATAAATTATCATAGTGTTTGCTTTTCTTCCAAATTATCCCCTCTTAATTTTCTGAACCTTTTTCTCGCTTCAGCAGTGTAAATACTCCCTTTATATTCTAATAATATCTTCTCATAAAGCGCTTTTGCTTTCTCCATATTTTTCAATTTTTTCTGATATATCTCCGCCAAAGTAAAAATGGCATCATCGGCCAAAATATCATAAAAAAAGTCTGTTTCTATTTTTTCAAGCATTGCTACTGCTTTTTGAATTTCACTGTTTTTTAGATAAATTTTCGATTTTTTAAATAAGATTTCATCTGTTAAGGAATGTCCTTTATAAATATCTAAAATGCTATCAAGCGTAATTATACTTTCTGAAAATCTGTTCTGAAAAAATAGTAAATCGGCTTTTGCGTAAATTTGCATGGGAATTTCAGAAGTATCCAAACCCAAATTATCGGTAATAAGTAAGGAAAGATGCATGGCATCATTGGCAATTAACTTGGAAGTAGATGCTTTTAGCACATCCAATTGTGCCTGTGCCCATTCAAAATCCCCTTGAAAATAGGCGATTCTTGCCCTGCGCAATTTTGCCTCATGCCCCAAAGGATTTTCCTTAAAACTTTTTTCTACTTGGGAATAATACAAAATGGCAGTCCATACTTTATTAGTTAGTAGCATAATATCGGCATATTCCAATTTGCACTCTGCTAAATCAGATTTCCTCAGCTGAGGAATAAGCATTGCCTCATCTAGAATAGTGGCAGCAGATGATAAATTATGCTGGTAAAAAGCTTTGAAATGGGCATAATTGGAAAGCAGTAAAATGGTGTTTCTGTTTTTTCCCAGTTTTGCAATTATATCCAAATAAAGTTTATCTAGTTTTTCCAAATCTGTTTGCGCCCCTGCTTTTTCAATCATCAAATTGTAAGCGTATAATTTATTGATATGCGCATCAATAAAAAAGGAATTTTCTTCTCCTTTTATTATAATATAATCAAAAGCGTCAATAGCTAAATTATAATAGGAATTATTTAAAAAAATATCTGCCAAATCAAAAATTCTTTCCCCATTCTCCCTCAAGCGTTTGTCAATGGCTTTGGCTTGCAAAAAGGCAAGCTCAAACTGATGGTTTTGCATAAAAAGCCAAATAAGCATGTCTGAAAAATCAGTGCTTGAATTCTCTTTTTGCACAAATTTTAAAAGCTGTTTTTTAAGAATATTATAATTCTTTGTGCTTTCAATTCCATCATTATTTAGAAATATTTGCAAACTATTTTTTACACTTTGTTTTTGGTTGGGATGATTTTTGATAAGCCGTAAATATGATGCTACCATATTTTCATTGTCCCCCATTTGTTTGTACACATTTGCAACTTGCAAATCGTAAGGATATGTAGAGTCTGCCGCTTTTGCTTTTTGGTAAGTTTCCAATGCTAAATCATACTCTTTACGCAGGATAAATGCATTTCCCAAACTTATCACTTGCCCAACTTGTTTGCTGATATTTTCTATTGCCGAATGGTAAGTTTTTTTAGCTTTTTCCTGTTTTCCATTCTTTTTTTGCAAAAAGCCCAAATCGACTTGGTAATTAAGACTTTTCGGATATTTTTTCAAAATTTTGGAAGCCAACTTTTCTGCTTCTTTGTAGTTCTCAATATTTATTAGGCAAGAAAGGTAAGGGGCGTAATAAGATGGGGAAATAGTTTTTTTATTAAGTTCTTTATATAGCGCTATGGCTTTATCGTACTGCCCATTTTGATAATACTGATAGGCAAGCTGTGCTTGATTGCTTTGCGAAAAAACAAAAGCAGAAACAAGCATGCATAAAAACAAAAGTTTTTTCATTACTCAATAATTTCAAAGCCAGTATACTTTTGCAGGGCTTTTGGGATTCTTATCCCACCATCAATTTGGTTGTTTTCAATTAATGAAGCAAAGATTCTAGGTAGCGCCAAAGCGCTTCCATTTAGGGTGTGGCAAAGCTGATTTTTTCCATTTTCATCCTTAAATCGTAATTTCAAACGATTGGCCTGATAGATCTCAAAATTGGAAACAGAACTTACTTCCAGCCATTTATCTTGCCCTGCTGAATAGACCTCAAAATCGAAAGTAAGAGCAGAAGTAAAACTTAAATCACCCCCACAAAGTTGAGAAATTCTATAAGGCAATTGCAAATCATCTAAAATAGAAGCGACATGGCTTACCATCTTATCCAAAGTTTCATAAGATTTCTCAGGATGTTGAATTTGCACAATCTCCACTTTATCAAATTGATGTAAACGATTAAGCCCCCTTACATCTTTACCATAAGAACCTGCCTCCCTCCTAAAGCAAGGAGTATAAGCCGTGCATTTTATAGGAAAATCTTTTACAATAACATCACGAAAAAAGTTAGTTACAGGTACCTCTGCAGTTGGAATTAAATATAAATCTATTTCAGAAGGAACTTTATATAAATCTTCTTCAAACTTAGGTAATTGCCCAGTTCCAAATCCGGATGCTTCATTAACCAAATGAGGTGGTAAATATTCGGTGTATCCTGCATTGGTATTTTTGTCTAAAAAATAAGCAATAAGTGCTCTTTGCAATCGTGCTCCTTTTCCTTTATAAACGGGAAAGCCAGCGCCTGTAATTTTATTTCCAAGTTCAAAATCAATCAAATCATAATCGGTAGTTAATTCCCAGTGCGGTTTTGCATTTTCAGCTAATTTTGGCTTTTCTCCCGATTCTTTGATGATTTTATTGTCTGCATCAGAATTTCCTTTTGGCACGCTTTGGTGAGGCACATTGGGTATTTGCAACAGTAATCCTAAAATATTTTTCTCTAATGCTGCATATTTGTCTTGTAAAGCTTTGGTTTCTTCTTTTATGTTTGTGCTCTTTACTTTTAAATCATTTGCTTTTTCCATCTCCCCAATTTTGTAAAGCTCCCCAATTTGTTTGGATAATTGATTGCTTTTGTAAAGTAAATCATCTAATTCTTTCTGAGTAGATTTTCGACTATCATCTTTTTGCAAAAGCTGATTAATTATATCATCTGCATCAAAATTTTTGATTTTAAGTTTCTCAATTATTTCGTTTTGATGCTCTCGCAAGTAAGGAATATGTAACATTTTTATTTTTTTATAAATCGAAAACAAATTTACATAAAAAACTCTTGACTTTGTCAAGAGTTTTTTTCTATTCTATATTATGTAAACTTTATTAGTTTGGTATTACCGAAACATAAGATTTGTTATTTCTTTTTTTGGTAAATTTTACTCTACCATCAGTAAGTGCAAATAGGGTGTGGTCTTTCCCCAAACCAACATTTTCGCCCGGATTATGAACGGTTCCTCTTTGGCGAACAATAATATTGCCGGCAATAATTGCTTGTCCTCCAAAAATCTTTACGCCAAGTCGTTTACTGTGCGACTCTCTTCCGTTTTTACTACTTCCAGCTCCTTTCTTATGTGCCATAACTTTAAGGTTTTATTTGTTTATTCCGCTTTTTTGATTGTCTTTTTTGCGGCTGTTCTCTTTGTTGTAATTTTTTTAGAAATAGTTTTCTTTGCAGTAGCTTTTTTAGCTTTTGGCTTTGCTTCTTTCTTTTCCGCTGCTTTTTTTACAATTGCTTTTTCGTCTATCTTTTGTATTTCAATTTTGGTAAGATATTGTCGGTGACCATTTTTTACTCGGTATCCTTTTCTTCTTTTCTTTTTAAAGACAATTACTTTATCACCTTTGAGGTGCTCTAAAACCTTTGCCGTTACTTTTGCACCACTTACATTAGGGGCCCCAACTTTCACTTTTCCACCGGTTTCTATTAAAAGAACATTGTCAAATGTTACTTTTTTCCCTTCCTTGGAATCCAATCGGTGAACAAAAATCTGTTGGTCTTTCTCTACCTTAAATTGTTGTCCTGCTATTTCAACTATTGCGTACATTGTTTTTTTATTTTCAAAATGGGCTGCAAATTTATAAAAACTAATCCATTCTAACAAAAAGAAAGTAAGAGTTTTTTGAGTAAATAAGATTTATTTTTTGTTTGTGCAATTAATATAAACTCTTTGAGTAATTTTGTGGAAAATTTAACCACAAATGAAACGACTATTTATCCTCATTATTTTACTTTCTACTTTAACAATATTTGCACAAGAGAGATGTGGAACAACTCAGTATTTGCATATGCTTGAAAACAGTAATCCTGAAATTGTAACTAAAAGAGCAAGATTAGAGAAAAATATTCAAAAGTGGATAAAGGAAAATCCTGATTATCAACAAAAAACAATCATTACTATTCCGGTTATAGTGCATATAGTTTATTCCTCCACTCAACAAAACATAACAGATGCACAAGTGCAATCACAAATTGATGTATTGAATAAAGATTACAGAAGAACAAATATTGATGTAATAATGACACCAAGCGTCTGGCAAAGTATTGCGGCAGATTGCGAGATTGAGTTCTGTCTAGCAACTACTGACCCAAGTGGAAATAGCACTAATGGAATTACCAGAACACAAACGACAACTTCTTCTTTCTCTATGCAAAGTAATGATGTAAAATCAACAGCAAACGGGGGAAAAGATGCCTGGCCGAATAATGATTATTTGAATATTTGGATTTGTAATTTATCTGGAAGTATATTAGGTTATGCAACACCTCCTTTTGGGAATATTGGTTCAGATGATGGAGTGGTAATTGGTTATAATTATTTTGGAACTCAAGGTACTGTGCAGTCACCTTATAACAAAGGTAGAACTACAACTCATGAAGTAGGACATTGGCTCAATCTAGAACATCTTTGGGGAAGTGGATGGGGAAGTTGTGGGAACGATAATGTGGGTGACACTCCTACTCAAGAAGAGGAAAATTATGGCTGTCCTGCTTTTCCCCATAATGCAAATTCTTGCGGAACCACAAATACTGATGGCGATATGTTTATGAATTATATGGATTATACTAATGATGCCTGTATGAATATGTTTACCGAGGGACAAAAAACTAGAATGATTGCTGCAATCAACCAATCAAGACAAAATTTATTAAATCATAACCTTTGTGGAGGCGGAAATACAACTATAAATGAACTAATTATTTCAAAAAGAAGTCTAAAAAGAGCTGTAGATATATTAGGTAGGGAAGTGAAAAATCCATTTGAAAAGAATAGAATCTTATTCTATATTTATGAAGACGGAACTATTGAGAAGAAAATGCTAATTGAATAATTTGTAAGCCGTTTTTATTTCCTCTAAATTCTAACCTCTAAATACTCTTATCTTTAATCTAATTTACTACTTTTGCTGCACAAATTATTTAGATGGAATACAATACAGAAAGAGAGCATCTTAT